>NZ_JAWSTH010000110.1:0-21361 GCF_033542075.1 Conexibacter stalactiti | reverse complement strand
GGCGCCGGCGCCGACGGCACCCGCGCGGCCGCCGACCGGCTCGCCGCCGCCGGCGTCGACCTGCTGCTGTTCGCCGGCGGCGACGGGACCGCGCGCGACGTCGCCGGCGCGGTCGCCGGCCGTGTCCCGCTGCTGGGGATCCCGGCCGGCGTGAAGATGCACTCCGGCTGCTTCGCCGCGACGCCCGAGGCGGCCGGCGAGGTCGCGGCGGCGTACCTGCGCTCCCCCGCCGCGCTCGTCGACGCCGAGATCGCCGACCGCGACGCTGACGGCGCGATCCTCCTGCACGCCGTCGTGTCGATTCCGCGCGCGCCCGGACGGGTCCTGGCCGCCAAGAGCCGCCCCGGCCCGCACGCCGATGCCGCGCTTGTCGCCGCCTGCGCCCGCACCGCCGACGAGCTGCGCGCCGACCCACCCGGAACGGTGACGGTCGTCGGGCCCGGCACGACGACCGCGCGCGTCCTGCAAGCGCTGGGCCTCGACGCGACGCCGCTCGGAATCGACGCTGTCCGTGACGCCGAACTGGTCGCGCGCGACGCGAGCGAACGCGAGCTGCTCCACCTGCTCGACGGGGCGAGCGATCCGCGACTCGTCCTCGGCGTCGTCGGCGGCCAGGGCTCGCTGCTCGGCCGCGGCAACCAGCAGCTCTCCCCGGCCGTGCTGCGCCACTTCTCCCGCGAGCGGATCGCGATCGTCGCCGACCGCTCGAAGCTGCTCGCGCTCGACCCGCTGCTGTTGCGCGTCGACACCGGCGACCCGACCCTCGACCACGAACTCAGCGGCCACGTCCGCGTCCGCGTCGGCGCACGCGAGACGCTGATGGCGGAGGTCGCTGCCTGATGGAGGCCACGTGACCCCGACCGCCCACCCGTACATGGCCAACTCGGCGCCGGCGCTGCGGCAGGAGCTGCTCGACGCCGTCGGCGTCGCCGACGCCGACGCGCTGTTCGAGCAGATCCCCGCCGACCACCGCACGAGGCGCACGCTGGAGCTTCCGCCCGCGCTGCGCTCCGAGGCCGAGCTGGCGCGCCACCTCCGCACCACCCTGAAGCGCAACGGCGACTGCGAGTCGACGCTCTCGTTCCTCG
Organism: Conexibacter stalactiti; assembly: GCF_033542075.1. NCBI lineage: Bacteria > Bacillati > Actinomycetota > Thermoleophilia > Solirubrobacterales > Conexibacteraceae > Conexibacter > Conexibacter stalactiti. The sequence continues at coordinate 20,273 of NZ_JAWSTH010000110.1, read as the reverse complement.
GCGGCGGCGTCTGGCAGCACCACGTGCCGGCCGTCTGCGACGAGCTGGCGCAGCGGACCGAGTTCGTCACCTCCGAGTGGGGCACGCCCGCATCCGACCACGGCCGCAACCAGGCGTGGTTCGAGTTCGCCTCGCAGCTCGGCGAGCTGGTCGAGCTGGAGTTCGTCGGGCTGCCGGTCTACTCGTGGGGCTGCGCCGCCGGTCACGCGATCCGCATGGCCGCCCGCCTCACCGGCCGCAGCGAGGTGCTGGTCCCCGCGACGCTCGACCGTGAGCGGCTCGCCGTGATCCGCTCCTACTGCGCGCTGCCGGAGGTCCACGGCCACATCGAGATCGTCGAGGTCGCGACCGACCCGGCGACCGACGCGCTGAAGCTCGCCGACCTGGAGGCGAAGCTGTCGCCGCGCACCGCCGCCGTCTATGTCGAGACACCGACCGGCCTCGGCGCGCTGGAGACGCAGGGAGCGCAGATCGCGGCGCTCGCGCGCGCCGCCGGCGCCGAGACGATCGCCGGTGTCGACCCGATCAGCCTCGGCGTGCTGGCGCCGCCCGGCGCCTGGGGCGTCGACATCGCGGTCGGGCCGACGCAGCCGCTCGGCGTGCACATGAACTGCGGCGGCGGCGTCGGCGGCTTCATCGCCACGCGTGACGAGGAGCGCTACGCGCGCCAGTACCCGACGCTGCAGGTCAGCATCGCGCCGACGCGCACGTCCGGCGAGCGCGGCTTCGCGATGACGCTGTTCGAGCAGTCCTCCTACGGCCGTCGCGAGGAGGGCAACGACTGGACCGGCAACTCGGTCTACCTGTGGGCGATCGTCAACGCGACCTACATGTCGCTGATGGGGCCGCAGGGCTTCGCCGACGTCGGCACGACGATCCTGCGGCGCAGCCACGACGCCGCCCGCCGGATCGGTGAGCTGCCCGGGATCGAGATCCGCTTCCCCCACTTCTTCAAGGAGTTCGTCGTGTCCTTCGACGGCACCGGCAGAACGGTCGCCGAGGTCAACGCCGCGCTGCTGGAGCGCGGCATCTTCGGCGGCGCCGACCTCTCCGCCGATCATCCGCAGCTCGGCCAGAGCGCGCTCTACTGCGTCACCGAGATCCACGCGCGCGAGGACGTCGACCGGCTCGTCGCGGCGCTGGCGGAGGTGACCGCATGAGCCTGCCGAGATTCCACGCCGCGTCGTGGGACGAGCCGATCGTGCTGGAGCTGGGTCGTCCCGGCCGCCGCGCCCAGCTGCTCCCCGAGGTCGAGCCCGAGGCGCGCGCGCCGCTGTCCGAGCTGCTGCCGCCCGGCGTCGCGCGGGCGACGCCGCCGGCGCTGCCGGAGCTGTCGGAGTTCGAGGTCCAGCGCCACTACCTGCACCTGTCGCAGATGACGCTCGGGATGATGGGGATCAACCTCTTCGGCACGTGCACGATGAAGTACAACGCGCGCGTCAACGAGCTGATCGCGGCGCGGCCGGAGCTGGCCGAGCTGCACCCCGGGCAGCCGCTGGAGACGTTGCAGGGCGTGCTGAAGATCGTCCACGACTTCGAGGCGATCCTCTGCGAGCTGAGCGGGATGGACCGCTTCGTCTTCCAGGCGGGCGGCGGCGCCGACGCCGCCTACACGCACGCGTGCGTGACGCGCGCCTACCACGCCGCGCGCGGTGAGCTGGAGCAGCGCACCGAGGTGATCACGACGATCCAGACGCACCCGTGCAACGCCGCGACCGCGGCCGCGGCCGGCTTCGACGTGATCACGCTGCCGCTGGGCCCCGATGGCTACCCGACGCTCGCCGCGCTGGAGGCGGCGGTGTCGGAGAGAACGGCCGCGCTGATGGTCGGCAACCCCGACGACATGGGGATCTACAACCCCGAGATCAAGCGCTGGATCGAGCTCGTGCACGACGCGGGCGGCCTCGCCTTCTACGACAACGCCAACTTCAACGGCGTGATGAGCCGCATCCGCGGCCGCGAGCTGGGCTTCGACGCCTGCATGTACATGCTGCACAAGACCTTCGGCGCGCCGAAGGGCGGTGGCGGGCCGGCCGTCGGCGCCTACGGCTGCTCGGATGCGCTGGCCCCCTTCCTGCCGCGCCCGCTGGTCGTGCGCGAGGAGTCGGGCGCCTACGGCCTGGAGACGGTCGCCGACGCGCCCCAGTCGATCGGCAAGGTGCGCGAGTTCTGGGGCAACGTGCCGGTCGTCGTGAAGGCGTACGCGTGGACGCGCGCGCTCGGCGCCGAGGGGATCCGCGACGCCGCTGACCTCTCCGTGCTCGCGAACAACTACATGGACACGCGCCTGGCGCAGGCCAGAGGCGTCACCCGCTCCAACCCGCAGGTGACGAGACACCGGCTGGAGATGACGCGCTGGTCGCTGGCGCAGGTGCTGGAGGAGACCGGCGTCGACGTGCACGACATCTCCAACCGGATGGTCGACTTCGGCGTCGACGCGCCGTGGCTGGCGCACGAGCCCTGGCTGGTGCCGGAGCCGATCACGCCGGAGCCGGGCGAGCTGTGGTCCAAGGAGGACGTCGACACCTGGATCGACGTGCTGGAGCACGTGATCGGGGAGGCGTACAGCGATCCCGAGCTGGTCAAGAGCGCGCCGCACAACCACCCGCTCGCGCAGGTCGACGCGTCACGTGTGGACGACCCGGAGCGGTGGGCGACGACGTGGCGGGCGGCGGTGCGCAAGGACGTGGTGCCGGGTGGCGTCCGCGGTGCGGGCGCGGAGGCCGCGTCGTGAGCGGCGCGGGCACGATGGAGGCGGGCCGCAAGGCGCGCGCCGCGCAGCCGATCGCGATCGTCGGCGCCGGCTCGATCGGCGTCGCGTGGGCGCTCGTCTTCGCGCGCGCCGGCCACCCCGTCGCGCTCCACGATCCCGACCCGGCACGGCTGGCGGCAGCGCCGCGCGAGCTGGACGAGCGGCTCGCGACGCTGCGCGCCCACGGGCTGCTCGACGAGCCGGTCCAGACGGTCGCCGCGCGCGTCGGCATCGCGACCGAGCTGGGCGGAGCGCTCGCCGGCGCGCTGCACGTGCAGGAGTGCGCGCCAGAGCGGGTCGAGCTGAAGCGGGAGCTGTTCGAGCGGCTCGACGCGCTCGCCGATCCGAGCGCGACGCTCGCGTCCTCCTCCTCGGCGCTGACGGCGTCGCGCTTCGCCGCCGAGCTGCCTGGCCGCGCGCGCGTGCTGATCGCCCACCCCGGCAACCCGCCGTACCTGCTGCCAGTCGTCGAGCTGGTGCCGGCGCCGTTCACCGCCGCCGAGACGGTCGCGCGGGCGCAGGCGCTGTTCACCGCCGCCGGGATGGCGCCCGTGCTCGTCAGAGCGGAGGTCGAGGGCTTCCTCTTCAACCGCCTCCAGGGCGCGGTGCTGCGCGAGGCGTACTGCCTCGTGCGCGACGGCGTCGCGACCGTCGAGGACGTCGACCGCGTGATGCGCGACGGCCTCGGCCGCCGCTGGGCGGCGATCGGCCCGTTCGAGACGGTCGACCTCAACACGCGCGGCGGGATCGCCTCGCACGCCGAGAAGATGGGCCCCGCCTACGCGCGCATGGGCGCCGAGCGCGGCCAGGACGACCCGTGGACGCCGGAGCTGGTCGCGGAGGTCGAGGCGCAGCGCCGCGCGCTGCTGCCGCTGGAGCAGTGGGAGGCGCGGGTCGTCTGGCGCGACGAGACGTTGATGGCGGCGCAGGCGCGCGCGGCTCGCCCCGCCGACGATGAGGACGCGGCGTGACCGCGCTCGACGACGCGGCGGCGGACGGCGCCGAACCGGCCGCCGATGCGACGCGCCGCCCGCGCGACTTCGTCCAGTCGGTCGAGCGGGCGCTCTCGATCATCCGCGCCTTCGGGCCGAGAACGCCCGCGATGACGGTCAGCGAGATCGCCGCCGCGACCGACCTCACGCGCGCCGCCGCGCGCCGCTTCCTGCTGACGCTCGAGGAGCTGGGCTACGTGCGCAGCGACGGCCGCAACTTCTCGCTGACGCCGCGCGTGCTGGAGCTGGGTTACGCCTTCCTCTCGAGCCTCTCGCTGCCGGAGGTCGCGCAGCCGCACCTGGAGCAGCTCGTCGCCGAGTCGCAGGAGTCGAGCGAGGGCGCGATCCTCGACGGCGACCAGATCGTCTACGTGATGCGCGTCAGCGGCCCGGCGATCATGAACGCGACCGTCGCGGTCGGCTCGCGCATGCCGGCCGCGGCGACCGCGCTCGGCCGCGCGCTGCTGGCCGGCCTGCCCGACGCCGAGCTGGACGCCTTCCTCGCGACCGTCGAGCTGAGGGCGTTCCTGCCGAACACGATCGTCGATCACGCGTTGCTGCGCGACGAGCTGATGCGCGTCCGCGCGCAGGGCTACGCACTCGTCGACCAGGAACTGGAGGAGGGGCTGCTGGCGCTCGCCGTCCCGGTCCGCGATCGCAGGGGCGTGACCGTCGCCGCGATCAACCTCTCCACGCACGTCGCCCGCCGCACGCCGGCCGAGGCGCGCGAGCTGCTGCTGCCGCCGCTGCTGCGCGCCGCGGCGTCGATCGAGGCGGGCCTGGCGCGCTGAGTGGGCCGAGACTCGCGCAGAGCGCTCGCGCGGCCCGCCACGCCTTCTCTACCGTTGATGTCGATGGCCTCCTGGGACGTCCCGCGTCGACCGACGACCGCCGCCTTCCGCGACTTCGACGCCGCCGACCGCGACCTGCGCACCGCGCTGCGGCTCGGGCTGCGCTTCGCAGAGGAGGCGTACGAGCGCCTGTGGGCGGAGGCCGGCCGGCGTGCCGGCGGCGGTCGCGACCAGCGGGCCGTGTTCGAGCAGTTGATCGACGGCCTCTGGCAGCCCGACTACCAGTGGGCGCAGGCGGTCGCCCTGCTGGGCGACGCTGTGACCAACTACGAGACGTACGTCGAGCGGTCGCATGCGGAGCTGACGCGCGCGGACGCCTCCGCCTGGGCGCCGGCGCCGCTCGCCGACGCGAGCGAACCGCCCCCGTGGGACGAGTTGCGCGCCACCTTCGCGCGGCTCGACGTCGAGATCGAGCCGGCCGGCGTCGAGCGCGGCCGCCGGCTGCGGCGGCTGCTCGCGCTGCGGCGCGGAGAGCTGCGGACCGAGCAGCTGCGCGGCCTCGTGCGCGCGCCGGCCGGAGACCTGCTCGCGGTCGCGGCGGCGCTCGATGCGCACGACGTCATAGACGTGCTGGACGCGCTCGCGCGCGCGGCGGAGGCGATCGATCCGGTCGTGGTCGCGCACGCCGCCGGCGGCCGGCCGGCGCCCGAGTGGATCTGAGGCGCGCGCCCGCGAGGCGGCCGCGCGCAGACGCCGGAGCGCGCGCTCAGCGCGCGCCGACGCGCAGGTCCTTCGCGCGCCTGCGGTACTCCTCGGGCAGCGAGCGCTGGATCTCCTCGGCGCTGCGCAGGGCGGCCGGCAGGAACTCCTCCTGCATCGTCTCCAGCGACACGCGCGGGCTCGGGCAGCAGACGTTGAGCGCCGCGACGACCGTGCCGCTCTGGTCCCTGATCGGGACCGACAGCGAGCGGAAGCCGATCTCGTACTCCTGGTCGACGATCGACCAGCCCTTCTCGCGCACCGCGATCACGTCCTCGCGCAGGCGCGCGCGTGAGGTGATGGTGTGGTCGGTGTACTTCGTCGGGCGGAAGTCGTCGAGCCAGCGGTCCAGCTCCTCGTCGCTGAGCGCGGCGAGCAGCACGCGGCCGGTCGACATCGTGAAGGCGGGCAGCGTCGAGCCGACGTCGAGGTCGACCGAGACGACGCGCTGCGCGGTCGCGCGCGCGACGTAGACGCACATGTCGCCGTCGAGCACGGCCGCGAGGCAGGTCTCGCCCAGCTCGGCGGAGAGGTCCTCCATCGGCGGCTCGGCGACCTCGGCGAAGCTCAGCGAGGAGAGCGCGGAGAAGCCCAGCTCGAGGATCTTCGGGCGCAGGCGGAAGTACTTGCCGTCGGACTCGGCGTAGCCTTCGCGCACGAGCGTCAGCAGGAAGCGGCGGGCCGCGGCGCGGTTCATGTCGGCGCGCTGGGCGACCTCGCTCAGCGTCATGCTCGGACGTGAGCGGCTGAACGCCCGGATCACGCTCAGGCCACGCGCGAGCGACGCGACGTAGTCGCGGTCCGCTCCCTCGGGTTCGAGCTCAGCAGCCACGGTGGCGGGGAACTGTAACGAGGGGGGCGGGCATGGCGAGGCTCTCCTGGGCGTGGACGCTGCGATCGAGATGTGCAAAGGTTCGGTGGTCGCACGACTTGATCGCTATGCGCACACTCTACCTCTTCTCACCCGCATCCTGGAGCAGTTGATCGTGCGCATCCGCAGCCGTGGCCTCGGCGCCCCCGCCGAGGAGCTGGAGATCGTCCTCTCGGGCAGAGCGCTGCGCGTGCGCGCCAGCGACACGATCGCCTCCGCGCTCGTCGCCGCCGGCGAGCTGGCCTGCCGCGAGACGCTCGACGGCGACCGCCGCGGCCTCTTCTGCGGGATGGGCGTCTGCCAGGAGTGTCTCGTCGAGATCGACGGCGTCCCTGGCCAGCGCGCCTGCATGACGCCGGTGCGCGCCGGCATGCGCGTCGAGCGGCAGCCGGCCCAGCCCGATCTGACCGCGCTCGCGGCGCATGAGCGTCATCTGGCGTCCCCTGGCGGGATGCCACATGACGCTCCTCTGACGGTGATCCCGCCCGCGTCCCGGCGTGCCCACCGCGAGCTGACGCCGGACCTCCTGGTGGTTGGCGGCGGGCCCGCCGGCCTCGCGGCGGCGGTCGCGGCGGCCGAGGCCGGGGTGAAGGTCGTGCTCGCCGACGAGCGGCCGAAGCCCGGCGGCCAGTACTACAAGCAGCCGCCCGAGGCGCTCGTCGACGATCCCGCCAAGCTCGACCCGCAGTACCGCTCCGGCCGTTCGCTGATCGCACGGGCGCGCGCTGCCGGCGTCGACCTCCGCAGCGGGCTGCAGGTCTGGGGCGCACCGAGCCCGCAGGAGCTGCTGGCGACCTCCGCCGAGGGCGACTGGACGCTGCGGCCGCGCGCGCTGATCCTCGCGACCGGCGCCTACGAGCGCGGCGTCCCGCTGCCCGGCTGGACGCTCCCGGGCGTGATGACGACCGGCGCCGCGCAGACGCTGCTGCGCGCCTACCAGGTGGCGCCCGGCACGCGCGTGCTCGTCTCCGGCAACGGCCCGCTCAACATGCAGGTCGCCGCCGAGCTGGTGCGCGGCGGCGCGAAGGTCGTCGCGCTCGCCGAGCTGGCGCGCTTGACCGACCCGCGCCGCGCCCCGGCGCTGGCGAAGATGGCGGCCGCCGCGCCGGACCTGATCGTGCAGGGGGCCGGCTACGGTGCCGCGCTCGCGCGCGCCCGCGTGCCGGTGCTGCACGGCCGCGCGCTCGTGCGCGCCGAGGGCGACGGCCGCGTGCGGCGGGCGACCGTCGCGAAGATCGCGCCCGACGGCAGCGCCGTCCCCGGCAGCGAGAAGAGCTACGCGGTCGACGCCGTCTGCGTCGGCTTCGGCTTCCTGCCCTCCAACGAGCTGGCGCGCGCGCTCGGCGCCGCCCACCGCTTCGACACGGCCGCCGGTGGCTTCGCCGTGCAACGCCACGGCGACGGCCGCACGTCGGTCGACGGCGTCTGGGTCGTCGGCGACGGCGGCGGGATCGGCGGCGCGCGCGTCGCGCAGGCGGCCGGCCTGCTCGCCGGCCTCGACGCCGCCCGCGAGCTGGGCCGCGCGCTCGGGCCCGTGCAGCAGGCCGAGGAGCGCGGCGCGCGCAGATCTCACGCGCGCGCGACGCGCTTCCAGGACGCCCTCTGGACCGCCTACGCGGCGCCGCGAATCGTCGACCAGCTGGCCGAGCCGGAGACGGCGATCTGCCGCTGCGAGAACGTGCCGCTGGGCGCGGTGCGCGACGCCTTCGACGCCGGCCTCGGCCACATCGGCGCGGTCAAGCGCGTGACGCGCGCGGGAATGGGCGGCTGCCAGGGTCGCTACTGCGGCGGCCTGCTGGCCGAGATCGGCGCCCGCCGCGCCGGCCGCGAGCTGGACGAGCTGGACCTGTTCGCGCCGAGCGCGCCGTTCAAGCCGCTGACGATCGACGAGCTGGCCGAGCAGTAGCGGATCCGTCCAGGCGCGCGCCGACGCGCCAGTCGGTTGCGTAGCATCCGGCCGATGGATCGCCGCCGCTTCGTCCCCGGCGCGCTGCTCGTCGTCGCTGCGCTCGCCCTCCCCTCCGTCGCCTCCGCCGCCGACCCGCCCGCGACCGTCACGCTTGACGGCACGATGCGCGACTTCCGCGGCAGCGACCTGTCCGACCTCGCCGACGCCAGACGGCACATCGACTTCGAGAACGCAAACGGCCTGGAGATGGGGATCGTCCAGGCGACGCTCGGCACGGACGGTCTGCCCGCCTACGCGAAGGGCAACGGCGCCGGCTCGCCGACGACCCACGGCAGAGACGCCTTCGACCAGTGGTTCCGCGACACGCCGCTCGTCAACATCGCCGAGCCGCTGTCGCTGACGCTGATCAGACAGCCCAACGGCAGCTACCAGCACAACGACCAGACCTTCTTCCCGTTCGACGACGGCGGGTGGGTCAGAGCCGGCAGAGAGCCTGCGCGCAGCGGGGGACACAACTTCAGCTTCACCGTCGAGCTGCACTCCGAGCTGCGCTACGACGGCGGCGAGACGATCACGATCACCGGCGACGACGACATCTGGCTGTTCGTCAACGGCCGCCTGGCGATCGATCTCGGCGGCGTGCACGGCCCCACCAGCGGCATGGTCGACCTCGACCAGAGAGCGGCCCAGCTCGGGCTGACGAGAGGGAGAGCGTACGACCTCGACCTGTTCGTCGCCGAGCGTCACACGACCCAGTCGACCCTCAACGTGATCGTCCCGCAGCTCGGCTTCGACGCCGGCACGGCGACGCTGCCGGCGACCGCGACCGTCGGCGACACGGTCACCTGCGCGGCGGCCGGCTGGCACCCGGACCTCACGCTCGACTACATCTGGCTGCGTGACGGCGTGACGATCGCCGGCGCGGACGGCGCTGACCACGCGACGACCGCCGCCGACGCCGACAGAACGCTCACGTGCGAGATCACCGGCAGCCGTCGCACCAGCGCGACGGCGGTCTCGGGCGGGCTCGCCGTCGCGGCGAGACCGGAGCCCAGACCGGAGCCGAGACCCGATCCCGACCCGGACCCGATTCCCGACCCGCCGCTGCCGCCCGCCCCGCTCCCGCCCGCCCCGCCCGCGCCGCTCCCCGCGCCCGCGAACGTCACGATCACCGAGCGGCCGAGCGTGCTCACGAGAGCGCGCGAGGTGCGCGTCGGCTTCGCCGTCGACGCCGACGCGGCCGGCTACGAGTGCAGCCTCGACGGCGGCGCGTGGACGCCGTGCAGCTCGCCCCACACGCTCAGAGAGCTGCGCGCCGGCGACCACCGCATCGAGATCCGCGCCGTCACGACAGACGGCCGCCGCGGCGCCGCCGCGGCGCACGCCTTCCAGGTCAACCCCTACCCGCCGGGCCTCACGCTGGCAGGCGGGAGAACACTGCGCGCCGCGCACGACGCCCGCGTCGCGCTGCGCGTCAGCTGCTCACCGCGCGAAGGCGAAGGTCGCGGCCACTGCCGCGGCTCGGTGCAGCTCAGAGGCGCGGGCAAGAGAACGCTCGCGCGCGCGACCTTCACCGCGAGAGCCGGCGCCACCGCGACCGTCAGCGCGCGGCTGACGCAGACCAGCCGCAGAGCGCTCACCGCCGCGCCCGGTGGAGCACTGAACGTCCGCGTCGTCGTCAGCGCGCGCGACGACGCCGGCAACAGCGGCAGGCTCAGCGCGGTTCGCACGCTGAGCCTGCGCTGACTCACGGCGCGGTCGCGGTCTCCGATCTGGCGCCGATCCCGAAGATCAGCGCGCGCGACCGTCTCACCTGACGGGTCGTGTCGAGGTGGCGCCCGGCGCGCCGCTCCAGGCGGCGCCAGCCGAACGTCACGAGCGTGACGATCGCCAGGTAGATCACCGCGGCGGCGGTGTAGAACTCGAACGGCAGCTGGTAGAACTGCGCCCACCGCTGACTCTCGCGCAGCAGCTCGGTGACGCCGATCACCGACAGGATCGAGGTGTCCTTGATGTTGTCGACGAAGACGTTGCCCATCGCCGGCAGCGTGATCTGCGTGACCTGCGGCAGATGGATCCGCGCGAACCACGTCCGCCGCGGCAGGCCGACGGCGAGCGCCGCCTCCTTCTGACCGGGCGGGACCGCCTCGTAGCCGGCGCGGAAGATCTCCGCGAGGTAGGCGCTGTTGAGCAGCGACAGCGCGAGGATGCCGGCCGGGATCGGCTCGAATTGGAAGCCGCCGGCCGAGGCGAGGCCGAAGAACATCCACAGCAGCAGCACGTACAGCGCGATGCCGCGCAGCACCTGGATCAGCAGGAAGCCGGCCCACGCGATCGGGCGCGACTTCGACTGCCGCATGCCGGCGAGGATCAGGCCGCCGACGATCGCCAGCGCGAACGAGACGACGGAGATCAGCACCATCGTCCAGATGCCCTTCAGCAGCTCGCTGCGCATCTCCCAGACGGGCCCGAAGTCGAGCGCCGCGAACGCACCGGTCATCGACGCACTCCCTTCGAAAAGCGCCGCTCGACGAGGCCCGCGCCGAGCGCGGCGACGAGCGTCACGGCGATCACGAGCACGGCGGCGGCGGTGTACAGCTCGAACGGCTTGAACTCGTTCACCGCGACGAGCTTGGCGGTGTAGAACATGTCGGCGAGGCCGATCACGGACAGCAGCGTGGCCCCCTTCAGCAGCATCACGAAGAGGTTCATCGCGGGTGGGATCGCGGTCCGCACCGCCTGCGGCAGGATGATCACGCGGAAGGCGGTGATGCGCGAGAGGCCGATCGCGGCGGCCGACTCGTACTGGCCGACCGGCACGGCCGACAGCGCCGTGCGGTAGATCTCGGCCATGTAGCCGGAACCGGTCAGCCCAAGCGAGAGGACGCCGGCGACGAAGGCGGTGAGGCTGAACAGCCCCTCTTGCGCGGCGGCGTAGTAGAGCCAGAAGATCACGATCAGCAGCGGCACGCCGCGCGCGAGCGCGATCCACAGCATCGCCGGGACGCGCGCCAGCGGCGAGCGCGAGCGGCCGGCGAGCGCCAGCGGCAGGCCGAGCACGACGGCCAGCAGGAAGCCGAGCGCGGCGACCTCGACCGTCAGCACGAGCCCGTCGAGCAGCGCGTCCTGATTGTCGGAGATGACCGAGTAGTCGAAGCCGAAGACCAGCATCGCGCTACCCGTGGTTGATCGAGCGCAGGAAGGTGCGCGTGCGCTCGTGCTGCGGGTCCTTGAACTGCTCCGGCGTGCCCTCTTCGACGATGCAGCCTCTGTCCATGAAGATCACGCGGTCGGCGACCTCCATCGCGAAGCGCATCTCGTGCGTGACGACCATCATCGTCATGCCGGCCTCGGCCAGCTCGCGCATGATCGCGAGGATGCCGTTGACCAGCTCGGGGTCGAGCGCGGAGGTCGCCTCGTCGAACAGCATCAGCTTCGGGTCCAGCGCCAGCGCCCGCGCGATCGCGACGCGCTGCTTCTGGCCACCGGAGAGCTGCTCGGGATAGGCGTCGACCTTCTCCGCCATGCCGACCTTCGTCAGCTCGGCGAGCGCGCGCTCGGCCGCCTCCTTGCGACCGAGCCCGCAGGTCTTGCGGCAGCCGATCGCGACGTTCTCGCGCACGGTCAGATGGGGGAAGACGTTGAACTGCTGGAAGACCATCCCGATCTCCGAACGCAGTCTCGTCAGGCGGCGCTCCTCCGGCAGGCCCAGCGCCGGCACCCAGCGGTGATCGGTCGGCGGCGTGTACTCCGCGCCATCGAAGACGATCGAGCCGGTGCTCGGCGGGGCGATGAAGTTGACGCAGCGCAGCAGCGTCGACTTGCCCGAGCCGGAGGGGCCGATGACGCAGACGACCTCGCCTCTGCGGACTTGGAGGTCCGTCGGCTGGAGCACGGTCGTGGCGCCGAACTGCTTGGTCACCTGCCGGAGCTCCAGCAGCGACGAGGTCGTCGTGGCACTCATCAGGCGTAGGCGGCAGCCAGGTAGGGGTCCTTGACCGGAGCCGACTGCACGCCGTATCTCTCGATCTCGCTGGCGACGAACTGCTGCCACAGACCGGCGAGCGTCAGATCGCTCGCCTTCTGCTGCAGAAAGGTCGTCACGAACTGCGCCAGCGCGAAGTCGCCCTGCGGCAGGAAGTAGGTGTTCCAGGCGGTCGCGACCGGTCTCGCCTGAATCAGCTCGAGCCCTCTTCTGCGCGCGTCGCCGACGGCGTAGTCGCCGATGAAGAGCGCGTCGGAGCGGCCGGTGGTGACGTCGGAGGTGGCCGCGACGTCGTCGGGCAGCTCCTTGCGCTTCGCTCTCGGGAACAGCAGCTTGGCGGTGCCGACCTGGGCAGAGCCGGCCAGCAGCGCGATCGTCACGGAGGGGTCGTTCAGCTCCTCGATCGAGCCGACGTCAACGCCTCTGCCCTTGAACAGGTACGTGCCTTCGAGGAAGGCCGGTGCCGACGCGAAGCCGACCTGCAGCGCGCGCTCGGCGGTGTTGACGACCGGAATGCCCGTCATGTCGAAGCGGCCGGCCGACTGCGCGGCGATCAGCTCCTGGAAGGGAACCTCGACCCACTCCGGCTCGGCGCCCATCGCGGCGGCGAGCAGCTTGGAGACCTCGATCGAGTAGCCGGTCGGCTCCTTCGTTCTCGGATCGCGGTACTGCAGCGGCTGGAAGGAGAGGTCGACGCCGAAGCGGATCTTCTTGTCCTTCTTGATGCGGTCGAGGACGCTCGACGACGAACCGCCGCCGTTGTCGCCCGTGTCCGCGGAGCTGTCGTCGCTGCTGGTCAGCCCGCAGCCGGTCGCGGCACCCGCGGCGAGGATGCCCGCGCTCGCGAGCAGCATCCGGCGACGGGTCGCCTGCTTGGGCTCGGCGTTCGGAGCACTCTGGTCGTGATCCACTGCTCTCTCCTGCGTCGGTTCCGATTGACGGCGTTGGCGATGTTCGCATATCGCGCGACGGGGCGCAATGCGCACGCTTCGACTTCGTCAGCCGAAACGCGCCGGCGAGAACGGCGAAAGGTCGAAGCGCGGCTCGACACCACGCGCCAGGTCGGCCAGCAGCTCACCCATGATCGGCCCGCCGGAGAAGCCGAGGTAGGGGAAGGTGCCGACGACGAGACCGGGCGCGACCGCGTCGAGCGCGGCGACGATCGGCATCTCGTCGGGGACGCCGTTGTTGACGCCGACCCACGTCCGCAGCAGCCGCGCGCCGCCGACCGCCGGCACGACCCGGCGCGCGACCGCGAGGTTGCGACGCACGCCGTGGAGGTCGACGACATACCTGCCGCTGCGCGGGTCGACCGCCGCCGGCCAGCCGCCGCCGATCAGCAGCGAGCCGATCCGTGCCTGCTTCAACGTCAGTCTGTCACCTGCAAAGTAGACGAGGTGAGGCACGAGCGGAGCGACCGCCTCGGTCACGTTGACCTGCATCGGATGGCCTTCGATCGGCATCTCCGCACCGAGCATGCGGGCCAGCCGGGCTGTCTCCGCACCCGCGCATATGACCAATCTCGGCGCGCTGAAACGGCCCTTCGTGGTCTCCAGGCGGAAGCCGGCGCGCGTGCGCTCGATCGCGCGAACGTCGACGTGGCGCTCGATCGTGGCGCCGGCGCGCTGCGCGGCGGCGGCGAAGGCCGGCGTCGCCAGCAGCGGGTTGGCCTTGCCCTCGATCGGGCAAAGCTCGCCGCCGACCATCTCGTCGGCGACGTACGGCGCGACCGCGCGCAGGTCCGCGCGCGAGAGCAGTCGTGAGGCGACGCCGTGCGAGTTCTCGAGCGCCACCTTGCGCTCGATCATGCGCAGTTGTCTCTCATCTGACGCGACCAGCAACCCGCCGCCGAGTCTCAGCTCGACGTCGACGCCCAGCTCGTCGTTCAGGCCCTTCCAGATCTCGACCGACGCCTTCAGCAGCGCCAGCGTCGGCGCCCACCTGCGCGCCCATTCCTCGCCGAAGTCGCGGAACGGCGTGAACTGGATCTGCCCGTGCATCGAGCCGGCGTTGGCGCCGGAGGCCTGCGTGCCGAGGTCGTGGCGGTCGAGCAGGATCGTCTCGACGCCGGCCTGGGCGAGGCGGTAGGCGGTTGCGGCGCCGGCGATGCCGCCGCCGACGACGAGCACGTCGGTCTGCTGTTCAGGTGCGGAACTCACGGCGAGGGCGTATCGTAGGGGAAGTTCGCATTTCGCACGTTCGTTCGCAGAGGAGACCATGCCGGAGTTTCGCGGGAGCTACACCGTCACGATCACGCCCTTCACGGAGGACCGGTCGAACGTCGATCTCGAGGCGATGCGCCGCTTCATCGACTGGCAGATCGACGAAGGCGTGCCCGGCCTGATCGTCTTCGGCACCACGGGCGAGTTCCTGTCGGTCACCGACGAGGAGCGCACCGCGCTCGTCGAGACCACGGTCAAGCACGTCGCCGGCCGCGTCCCGGTGCTCGTCGGCACCGCCAACACGCATACGCCCAATGCGGTCCGCTACAGCCGCGAGGCGGTCGCGCTCGGCGCCGACGGCCTGATGATCTCGCCGCCGTACTACGTGACGCCGACCGAGGACGAGATCGCCGATTACTACGGCGCGATCTGCGACGCCGTCGACGTGCCGATCATGCTCTACAACAACCCGTACACGACGAACGTCGACATGAAGGCGAGCTTCGTCGCGCGCCTCACGCGGGAGCACGAGCAGATCCGGTACATCAAGGAGGCGAGCACCGACGTGGCGCGCGTCTACGACGTGATCGAGGCGACCGAGGGCGTCATGAACGTCTTCGCCGGCGAGCGGATCGTCGAGTCGTACCTGCTCGGCGCGATCGGCTACGTCAACCCGTTCGGCAACTACACGCCGCGCCCGTCGCGTGTGATCTGCGACCTGATCGTCGCGGGCCGGATCGAGGAGGCGAAGGCGATCGAGGTGCTGCTCGACACGATCGACCACGTGCTGCAGGAGGGTCATCCCCTCTACGGCTACCAGTGCTACTCGAAGGCGATGGCCGCCTCGGCCGGCTACCCGGTCGGCGACGTGCGCGCGCCGCTGAAGACGTTCGCCTCGCTCGGCGCCGAGGGCACCGAGAAGCTGAAGCGGCTGAACGCCGTGATCGCCGAGCTCGACGCGCTGACCGCGCGGATCGAGTCCGCGACCGCCGCCGCCTGAGCGGCGACGTTCGACGGGGCGGCCGCGCGGCCGCCCCGCTCCCGCAGCGCGCGCACACGACGGCGCGCGCCGCCCCTCCCGCCGCCCCTCCCGCTGTCGCTCAGCGCACGTAGGAGGCTCCGTTGACGTCGAGCGTCGCGCCCGTCAGGTGGCGACAGCCACCGCTCGCGAGGTAGGTGACGAGGTCGGCGAGGTCGCTCGGCGGGACCCACTCCTTCATCGCGAGGCTCGCCGTCAGTGCCTCCTCGCCGCCGGTCCGCTGGGCCGAGACCTCCGACATCTGCGTCCGCACGATGCCCGGCGCGATCACGTACGCGAGCACGCCGTCGGCGGCGTGAGCGCGCGCGATCGTCTGCGTCGCCGCCTTGATCGCCGCCTTCGAGGCCGAGTAGGCGATCAGGTCGGGGTTGCCGGCGCCGCGCTGCGCGGCCCAGCTGGAGAAGGTGACGATCACGCCGCCGCCGTGCTCGACGTGATGGCGCGTGGCGGCGCGCAGCAGCAGCGCCGGGCCCTTGACGTTGACGTCGAGCGAGCGCGTCCAGGCGTCGTCCCACTCCTCGTCGTTGGAGGCCAGCGGCGAGTCGAGCATCACCGCGGCGTTGTTGACGAGCACGTCGACGCGCCCCTGCCACGCGACCGCCTCCTCCCACATCCGCCGCACCGCCGCGCCGTCGGCGAGGTCGGCCTGCACGAGCAGCTTGCGCTCGGCCGGGATCGCGGCGGTCGCCGCCTCGGCGCCGGCGCGGTCGCCGCCGTAGTGTGCGACGAGGTTGGCGCCGGCGGCCCCGAGCGCCTCGGCGGTCGCGGCGCCGATGCCCTTCGAGGCGCCGGTCAGCAGGACGGTCCTGCCGGTCAGGTCGTGCATCTCGTCACTCCTACGTTCGGTGCGGTGGGTCGGATCACGGGACGCCGGCGTCGACGGCCAGCACCTGGCCGGTGACGCCGGAGGCGAGGTCGCTGGCGAGGAAGAGCACGGTCGCGGCGACCTCGGCGGCGGTCGCGAGGCGGCCGAGCGCGGTCTCCTCGGCGGCGGCGGCGAGCGCGTCGGCGGCATCGGCGCCACCGTCGGCGGCGCGCTTGCGCATGCGTCCGAGCAGCGCGTCGGTCGCGATCGAGCCGGGCGCGACGGCGTTGACGCGGATCCCGTCGCGGCCGAGGTCGAGCGCGGTCGCGCGCACGATCCCCACGACCGCGTGCTTGGTCGCGCTGTAGAGCGCCTGCCGCGGATGGGCCTTGCGCGCGTTGAGCGAGGCCATCGCGATGACGGAGGCGCTCGCGCGCGGCGTGGCGGGCGCGGCGGCGCGCGCGGTGTCCCGCAGCGCCGGCGTCGCGGCCGCGATCGTCGCGGCGACGCCGCGCACGTTGACGGCGCTGACGGCGTCCCACTCGGCGCCGTCGATCGCCGCCGTCTCGCGCCAGGGCGGCACGACGCCGGCGTTGGCGACGACGACGTCGAGGCGGCCGAACTGCTCGACGGCGGCGGTGACCGCGTCGCGCAGCGCCTGCTCGTCGGTCACGTCGGCCGCCCGCGCGATCCAGCCGGCCGGCGGGTGCAGGGCGTCGGCGTCGCGGTCGAGCGCGACGCCGCGCGCGCCGGCGGCGGCGAGCGTGCGCGCGATCTCGGCGCCGAGGCCGTTGGCGGCGCCGGTGACGAGCGCGACCCGGCCCGCGAGCAGCGGCGGAACGGGCGGCGCGGAGGGCATTGAATCAGCCATTGTGCGATCATCGCACTTCTGTGCGGTAAGCGCACTCGCTCGTCAGAACTCGCCTCGTTCGTCAGGAGACCCGATGGCTGCACCCCCGACGCCGGCCCAGCTCTTCAGCCCGCTCCGGCTGCGCGAGCTGACGCTGCGCAACCGGCTCGTCGTCTCGCCGATGTGCCAGTACTCGGCGACCGACGGTCTCCCGAACGACTTCCACCTCGTCCACCTCGGCCGCTTCGCGCTCGGCGGCTTCGGCCTCGTCGTGCTGGAGTCGACGGCGGTCGTGCCGGAGGGGCGGATCACCCCCGGCGACCTCGGCATCTGGTCCGACGAGCACGTCGCGCCGCTGGCGCGGATCGCCCAGTTCCTGAAGGCGCACGGCGCCGCCGCCGGTATCCAGCTCGGCCACGCCGGGCCGAAGGCGAGCACGCAGCGCCCGTGGCAGGGCTTCGGCCCGCTCGGCGCCGAGGACGCGGCGCGCGGCGAGGCCGCCTGGCCGACCGTCTCCGCCAGCGCGCAGGCCGCCGTCGCCGGCTGGCCGGAGCCGGCCGCGCTTTCGCGCGACGAGATCGCCGGTGTCGTCGACGCCTTCTCGGCCGCCGCCGCCCGTGCGCTGCGCGCCGGCTTCGACACGATCGAGCTGCACTGCGCCCACGGCTACCTGCTCAACGCCTTCCTCTCGCCGCTGGCGAACAGACGCGAGGACGAGTACGGCGGCGACCTCGCCGGCCGCATGCGGCTGCCGCTGGAGATCGCCAGACGGCTGCGCGCCGAGTGGCCGGCAGAGCTGCCGCTGTTCGTGCGCCTGTCGGCGGTCGACGGCGAGCTGACCGGCACGACGGTCGAAGACACGGTCGCCTTCGCGCGCGAGCTTGCGGCGGTGGGCGTCGACGTCGTCGACTGCTCCTCCGGCGGCGTCGGCGCGCGCTACGCCCACCCCGAGCACTACGGGTACCAGGTGCCGTACGCCGCGCGCGTGCGCGCCGAGGCCGGAATCAAGACGATGGCCGTCGGGCTCGTCGTCGACCCCGCGCACGCCGAGGCGATCGTCGCCGACGGCGAGGCCGACCTCGTCGCGCTGGGCCGCACCGCGCTCGACGACCCGCAGTGGCCGCTGCACGCGCAGGAGGCGCTCGGCGCGCAGCCCGACGGCGACGCCTTCGCCGACTGGCCGGCGCAGGCGCGCTGGGCGCTGGAGCGCCGCGGCGGGCTGCTGGAACGGCTCGGCCCGTGGGGCGCGGCCGAGGCCGACGGCGACGAGCAGCCGGAGTAGCTTCCATCCGATGGCCCCCTTCCCCACCACGCTGACGACCGACCGGCTCGTCGCCACGCGCACCGACCTCGCGACCGAGCTGGACGACTACGCCGCCCTCTTCGCCGATCCCGCCGTCGCCGGCCCGATGTGGCCGGCCCACCTCGGCGGCGTGCGCACGCGTGAGCAGAGCGAGCAGTTCCTCGCCCACTTCGACGCGCACTGGAACGCGCACGGCTTCGGCCCGTGGACGGTGCGCGAGCGCGACGGCGGCGCCTTCGTCGGGCAGGTCGGGCTCGGCCACACGATCGTCGCCGGCCGCGCCGAGGTCGAGGCCGGCTTCATCCTCGCGCACGACCGCTGGGGTCGCGGCTACGCGACCGAGGTGACGCGCGCGGCGCTCCAGCACGCGCCGTCGCTGCGCGGTCTCGCCTCCGTCGTCGCCTTCGCGACGCGCGACAACGCCCGCGCGCTCGCGACGCTCGAGCGCTGCGGCTTCGCGCACGAGGCCGACGCCGTCATGTTCGAGCTGGACGTGACGATCCTGCGCGTGGCGGTCTGAGGGCGCGACCCGCTCGGGCGCGCCCGCCGCGGACGCGCGCGCTCAGATCGCCTTCAGCAGCCCGCCGTCGAGCACGAGCTCCGCGCCGCGCATGCTCGGCACCGCGCCGGAGGCGAGCAGCAGCACGAGCGCCGCGACCTCCTCGGGCGCGGCCATCGCGCCGGTCGTCATCCCCGCCAGCTGCGGGATCTGCTCGACCAGCTCGGCGGTCGTGAGGCCGTACTGTCCCGCCATCGCCTCGCCGGCCGAGTCGGCGCCGGTCCACAGCGGCGTCAGCACCGGGCCGGGCGAGATCGTGTTGACGCGCACGCCGCGCGGGCCGAACTCGTCCGCGAGCGCCTTGCCGAGGTTCAGCAGCGCCGCCTTCGCGGCCGCGTAGGCGACGACGGCCGGCTGCGCGAGGCGCGCGTTGGCGGAGGCGATGTTGACGATCGCGCCGCCGCGCTCCAGCAGACTCGGCAGCGCGGCGCGGGTCGCTCGCACGGTGCTCATCAGGTTCAGCTCCAGGACGTGGTCCCAGTGCTCGTCGCTGACGGAGAGGAAGCCGCCGAACGGTGCCGGATTGCCGCCGACGTTGTTGACGAGCAGGTCGATCCCGCCCAGCTCGGCGCGGGCGTGCTCGATCAGCCGCTCGGGGCCGCCGGCGACGGCGAGGTCTACGGCGAGCGCGTGCGGGGTGAGCGCGCGCAGCTCCTCGCCGGGCGTGCGCGCGCCGGCGACGACCTGGGCGCCCTGCGCGACGAGCGCGCGGACGGTCGCGAGGCCGATGCCCTTGCTGGCGCCGGTGACGACGGCGGTCGTGCCGGTGAGGTCGAGGTTCATGACGGTGGGTCTCCTGCGATTGCTTGCGGGAGCGTCCACACTCACGCGCTTCGGCCGCGCCGACTAGTGGTTTTCGGACGCGGCGTTTGGCGCGCACGGGCGCATGGACGTCACGCCGAGCCGCGTTCGCGCAGCGCGGCGATCCGCCGCTCGAAGGACGGGCGGCGCTCGGGCCGATCGCGCGCGAGCGCCGCGCTCCAGACGACGATCTGAAAACGGCGCGCGGCGACGAGCGCGCGCAGCACGTCGGCATGGACCGGCTCGCCGTAGCCGCGGTATGCCTGGCCGGCGGCGGCCGGGTCGTGATCGCCGAACGGCGGCAGCGCGGCGTAGACGCAGGCGAGATCCCACGCGCGCGGGCCGAGGAAGGCGTCCTCCCAGTCGCTCCACAGCGGACCGCGCGCCGCGTCGTCGAGCACGTTGCGCAGGTGCGCGTCGCCGTGGATCGGCTGCAGCGGGAGCGCCAGCCGCTCGACCCGTTCCCGCACCTGCGCGCCGCGCTCGCGCAGCAGCGCCGCGTCGCCGTCGTCGAGCGTGCCGTCGGCGGCGAGCCGCTCGAGGATCGCGCGCGCCTCGTCCAGCGCGCCCCATGGGCGCAGCGACGCCGCACCGCCACCCGCCGCGTCGCCTCCAGCCGCGCCGCCGCCCGCCGCGCCCTCGCCGGCGAGGCGCGGCTGGAGGCGACGCGGGGGGTGGCGGGGCGGGGTCGCTAG
>NZ_JAWSTH010000109.1:0-21445 GCF_033542075.1 Conexibacter stalactiti | reverse complement strand
CGCTCGCCAAGCTGCCGCCGCTGCGCGCGCTGGCGCGCCGCCGCCCGACCGCCCGCGGCCTCGTCGCGCTGTCGCTGCGCCGGCCCGGCCGCGTGCTCGCCGTCGCGCTGGTGCTCGCGCTCGCCGGCTGGGCGTCGGAGAGCCAGACCGAGGTCGTCTCCGACGTGACGAAGCTCGTGCCGGCCGACATGCCGGCGCTGACCGACCTCGCGACGCTGCAGGACGCGACCAGATCGTCAGGCGCGATCGACGTCGTCGTGCGCGGCGAGGACGTCGTCAGCCCCGCGGTCGTGAGCTGGATGACCGACTACCAGGGACGCGTCCTGAGACGGCTCGGCTACGACGCCAGAGCAGGGTGCGCGGACGCGAGACTGTGCCCCGCCTTCTCGCTGCCGGATCTCTTCTCCGGCTCCAGCGCCGCCAGCAAGGAGCAGATCGACGCGCTGCTCGACGCCGTCCCGCCGTACTTCGCATCGGCGGTGCTGTCGAGCGACCGCCGCGCGGCGACGCTCGCGTTCGGGATCCGCCTGATGCCGCTCGACGAGCAGCAGCGCGTCGTCGACGTGCTGCGCGACGAGCTGAACCCGCCGCATGGCGTCGACGCGCAGCTCGCCGGCCTGCCGGTCGTGACCGCCCAGGCGAACGCGGACCTGTCGTCGGCGACGCGCCGGCTGCTGACCGTCGTGTTCGGGCTGCTGGCGGTCGCCGCGGTCCTCTTCGCCGTGCTGCGCAGCGCCGAACGGGCGCTGGTCCCGCTGCTGCCGATCGCGCTGGCGACCGGCTGGTCGGCGCTCGTGCTGTTCCTCACCGGCGTGCCCCTGAACCCGCTCTCGGCGACGCTCGGTGCGCTCGTGATCGCGATCTCGACCGAGTTCAGCGTGCTGCTGTCCGAGCGCTTCCGCCAGGAGCGCGCCGACGGCCG
The DNA here is from genome assembly GCF_033542075.1 of Conexibacter stalactiti. NCBI lineage: Bacteria > Bacillati > Actinomycetota > Thermoleophilia > Solirubrobacterales > Conexibacteraceae > Conexibacter > Conexibacter stalactiti. Next base: position 20,523 of record NZ_JAWSTH010000109.1, on the reverse strand, counting down.
GGAGCTGGGTGACGCGCTGCTGCGCACCTACCGTTCGACCGGCCGCGCCGTCGTCGCCTCGGGCGTGACCGCGATCGCCGGCTTCGGCGTGCTCGCCTTCTCCGACATCCGCATGCTGCGCGACTTCGGCATCGTGACCGTCGTCGACCTCGCCGTCTCGCTGCTGGGCGTGTTGATCGTGCTGCCGTCGACGCTGGTGCTGGCCGAGCGCGGCGTCTTCGCTCGCGCGCTGCGCCGGCTGCCGCGTCCGCGTCGCCGCGCGAAGCGCTCCGCGCCCCGTCCGACCGCATGAGCGGCGAGCACGACGATCGACGGCCGGACGCGCCGCCTGAGGACGCGTGGCCGCCTTCGCCCGCCGCGCCGCCGCCCGCCTCGCCGTCGGGCGCGAGCCGGTACGGCTGGCTGGTCGGCGTCGTCGGGCTCGTCGTGCTCGCGTGGATCCTCCTCAACACGCTGCGGACCGAGGGCCCCGGCTCGACCGGGCCGGCGGTCGGCGCGACGCTGCCGCCGTTCGCCGCGCCGCTCGTGAGCAGCACGCTCGACGGTGACGCCAACGTCGCGACCAGAGCCGACCAGGGCGATGCCGGCCGGATCCCTGCGTGTGAGGTCGACGACCCGCGCGCCTTCAACGCCTGCACGGTCGTGCGCGAGAAGCCGCTGGTGCTCGCCTTCCTGACGGCGAAGGCGGAGAAGTGCGCGGGCGAGCTCGACGCGATGGAGGCGGTCGCCGCCGACTTCCCCGGCGTCGCCTTCGCGGCGGTCGGGATCAAGGGCGACCGCGACGACTTCCGCGAGCTGGCGAGAGCGCACGGCTGGAGCTTCCCGCTCGCGTGGGATCGCGACGGCGCGGTCTCCAACGTCTACGGGATCGCGGTCTGCCCGACGGTCGTGCTGGCGCGCAGAGGCGGGAGGGTGGCGGAGACGCTGCTCGGCGACGAGGCGGCGACCGCGAGCGCGCTGGCGGCGAGAGTGCGGGCGCTGGAGCAGGGATGAGCGAGCGGCCGACGCGCGCGGGCTGGGTCTCCGAGCGGCTGCTCGGGGAGTTCCCACGTCTCGGCCTGACGCTGCTGGAGGTCGAGCTGGAACGGCGGCCCGGGCGCAGCCCGAAGGGCGTCAGAGCGCGTCTGGCGCTGCTCGCCGACCGCTTTCGCGGCGCCGATGCGCTCGTGTTGCGCCAGCGGCCGGTGCCGCACGCCTACCGTGTGTTCTTCCGCCACATCGGCCTCGATCCAGACGTGACGCGGGTGCCGGTCGAGGCGGCGGCGGTGCAGCGGCTGGTGCAGGGCGGCTTCCCCTCGCGCGGGCTGCTTGACGACGCGCTGACGATCGCGCTGATGGAGACGGGCGTGCCGCTGTGGGCGCTCGACGCAGAGACGGTCGAGGGGCGGCTCGGTCTGCGCCTGAGCGGCGAGCGGGAGCAGCTGGGGGAGGGCGAGCTGGCAGCGCCGCTGGCGCCAGGCCGGATCGTCGTCGGCGACGAGCGCGGGCCGATCGCGCTGCTGTTCGGCGAGCCCGCCGCAGAGCGCGCTGTGACGAAGCAGACGCGCCGGGTGCTGCTGTTCGCCGTCGTCGTCGAGGGTGTCTCGGCGCTGGAGGTCGAGGAGGCGCTGTGGACCTGCGCGGGGACGCTCGCATCCTGACGCGCCACGCGACGGTTGCGCACTCGAAAGCGGCACGACGGGGGTAGAATCGCCGCACGATGGAGCGTGTGATCGAACAGGCGAGCACGCAGGTCGCGCCCCCGCCGGGGGGTTTCGCGTCGTCCCACCTGCCCAGCGCGCCATGGTTCGCGCGCGACGAGCGCGCCGCACGTCGCACGCTGCGCGGCCAGGTGCGGAAGCTGGAGCGCGAGCTGGCTGAGGCGGTCGCGCGCACCGTCCCCGGCGACGAGATCATTTGGACGCTGTCGGATCGCGCCGCCGCACCAGCCGGCCCCCGCCTGCTGAGCCTCGGCGAGCTGGAGCGGCTGCGCGACGAGCTCGCCGAGCGGCTCCACGAGGTCCGCGTCGTCCACGCCGAGCGCGCCGAGCGCGAGGCGCTCAAGCGCGACGAGCTGGCGCGTCTGCTGCGCGACCCCGCCGCGTACCCCGGCGTCCGCATCACCCGCCGCGAGGTCGGCGAGCCCGGCTGCGGCGCCTGGGAGTCGCGCCCGCGCCTGGGCCTGATCGGCATGCTCGCCGGCTGGTGGCACGTGAAGATCTCCTCAGGCTGTCCGCTAGCCCGGGCACGTCGCCGGTCGTGAGCACTGCGGTGCGGCACGTCGCAGGCGCCGGCTGACTACCCTCTCGGGTCGATGGGCCGTCGCAGTCGCAAGCAGCGCAGCACCGCATCGGCGCGACCCGCGCGAGCTGTGGCGCGCACGCCGGTCTCCAGAGCAGACGACGCAGCCGCACGCGCGTCCTCGGCACCCGCGCCCTCCGCCATCGCCCGCGACGACGCTGCGCGGCGCGGAGCGCGCACCAGCGCCTCCCGCCGCGAGCAGGCGCCGGCGGCGCCGTGGGGGAGCTTCCCGCTGATGGAGTTGTGCGTGCTGTCGGCGATCGCGCTCGGGATCGCCGGCTTCGTCGTCGGCGGCCGCGCCGGCAACGTGCTGCTGACTGGCGCGGTGCTGATCGGCTCGGTCGCGGGGCTGGAGGTCGCGCTGCGCGAGCACATCGGCGGCTACCGCTCGCACACGGCGCTGCTGTCGGGCGTGGCGGCGGTCGCGACGATGGCGGTGCTGTTCTTCGCCAGAGTCGACAGGGCGACGATGGTGCCGATAGCGGTCGCGGTCTTCGCGCTCGCCTTCCTCGGCTGGCGCGCGCTGTTCAAGAAGCGCTCCGGCGGCTTCGGCGTCAAGGTGCGCTGAAGGCGCCGCCTGCCGCGCCTATATGCTCACGCGAGCATGACCGCCGAACCACCGAGCGAGCAGCAGCCGGACGCCGAGCCGCGCCGCATGAAGCTGACCGGCCTCCATCACGTGACGGCGATCTGCCGCGACCTCGATCGCACGACCGCCTTCTACCGCGACGTGCTCGGACTCGCGCTGGTCGAGGAGGGGGTCAACGACGACGACCCCAACACGCGCCACTTCTGGTTCGGCGACGCCGCCGCCGCGCCCGGCACGCTGATCACGTTCATGGAGTACCCGCAGCTGCCCGACGGCGTCGTCGGCGCCGGCTCGCTGCACCACGTCGCCTTCGTCGTCGAGAGCGCTGACGAGCAGCTCGCCTGGCGCGACTACCTGCGCGAGCGGGGCGTCGGCTGCACCGACGTCTTCGACCGCGGCGCCTTCCGCTCGATCTACGTCCGCGACCCGGACGGGCACATCGTCGAGATCGCGACGCGCGGTCCCGGCTTCGCGGCCGACCGTATCTGAGCGCGCGGCCGCGCCACGTCGGCGCCGCCGGTCACACCGCAGCTGAACGCACGGCGCGCCCCGTACCCGCGGAAAGCTCGGGCACGGGGCGCGTCGCAGCGATGCGGCTGGTCCGTCAGGCGCTGATCAGCTCGCCGGCCGCCTCGAGGCGGACCGAGTGCTCGATCTTCGCGTGCGCGTCGAGCTGAGCCGCCAGCGCAAGCCGCTGGCGCTCGGTCAACGAACCGACGCGCTTGGTCTCCAGGATGCGGAACATCGCCAGGAACTTCCGGCAGCGCGTGCTGCCCCAGCGACGCTGGCTCATCAGGACGTCCCCGATCGCCATGCTCTCCGCTTCCCAGGGGGTGGTGAGGAGAACCTCTGCGGCGGACGTCTCTCCGTCCGCGATGCGGCGCTTCAGCTCTGCACGAGCCAAGCGCACGCGGTTTGCTCTTTCAAGGGCACGCAGGTGTTGCGGCCCAGGGGTCATCGTCGGCAACCCGTCCATCTGCACTCTTTCTCCCTGCCTCCGATACGAGTAGGCCTCGACGGACCACCGAGCTTGAGGGGGTTCGGTGGTCTGCGTCGCGTCGGCGGGCGGGGGACTCGGACACCCCCGTGGCGGTGGCGCTCTCCCTCGTAAGAGGCACCGATGCCGTGGTGCGAGATCGCCCGGACGACGTTCCGCAGAAGCTATGCCTTTCGCCCCGCGACGGTCAATGGAGAACCGTCTCATCCTCCGCTAGGAGCGGCCTTTTTCTGCCGACCCGCAATCCGGTTCATCGGGCATGTGCCACGCCCATATCAGGTCGCGGCACGCCCCCGCGCAGGTCCTCTCCCGAAAGGAGAGCGTCGACCAATGAAGATTCCGGCGCGTTACGACGCAGGCGTCGTAACGCGCGCGCTCTCGATCGGCTCGAACGAGCGTCAGGCGGCGGCGCCGGGCAGCGGCCCGTGCTCGGCCTCGAAGGCCTGCTTGACCTGCGCGAACTTCTCGATCGCGGTGTCGAGCGTCGCGCGATCGTGAGTCGCCATCACGCTCGTGCGCAGCAGCGCCCCGCCGGGCGGCACGGCCGGGTGCAGCGCGACGTTGACGTAAACACCGGCCTCGTACAGCGCCTTCCACAGCAGCGCCGCCTTCCAGTCGTCGGCGACCAGCACCGGCACGACTGGAGTCGCGACGACCGAGCCGTCCGGCAGCGCCGTCGGCTCGACCGTGTGGAGGCCGAGCGAGCGCAGCCCCTGGTTCAGGTAGGCGGCGTTCTCGAGCACGCGCGCGAACAGCGCTCTGCCTTCCTCCGAGCGGCAGATGCGCACGGCGGCGAGCGCCGAGCCGACCGCTGCCGGCACGGCGCTTGCCGTGAACAGGAACGGGCGCGACTGGATCCGCAGGAAGTCGATCACGTCGGCCGGGCCGGCGATCACGCCGCCGGCGGAGGCGAGCGACTTCGAGAAGGTCGCCATCCGCAGGTCGACGCGGTCCTCGACGCCGAACAGCTCCGCCGTGCCGGCGCCGCGCGCGCCGAGCACGCCGAGGCCGTGCGCCTCGTCGACCATCAGGCGGGCGCCGTAGCGCTCGGCGAGGTCGGCGATCTGCGGCAGCGGCGCGACGTCGCCCTCCATCGAGAAGACGCCGTCGACGACGACGAGGATGCCGCCGCCGTCGCCCTCCGCCTGCTGCAGGCGCTTCTCCAGCAGGTCGAGCCGGTTGTGGCGGAAGACGCGCATCTTCGCCCTCGACAGCAGCACGCCGTCGAGGATCGAGGCATGGTCGCCGGAGTCGACGACGACGGTGTCGCCCGGTCCGAGGATCGTGCCGATCGCGCCGAGGTTGGCCTGGTGGCCGGTCGTGAAGACGATCGCGTCCTCGACCTCGAACCACTCGGCCAGCTCGCGCTCCAGCTCCAGGTGCAGGTCGAGCGTGCCGTTGAGCAGGCGCGATCCGGTCACGCCGGTGCCATAGCGGCGGATCGCGGCGTGAGCGCCCTCGATCACGCGCGGGTCGCTCGTCAGCCCGAGGTAGTTGTTGGAGCCGAGCATGATGCGCGGCTGGCCCTCCATCTCGACGATGGGGGCGGTCGCCGACTCGAGCCGGCGGAAGTAGGGGACCGCGTCGATCTCACGGGCCGCTCTCAGCTGGAGAACGCGCTCGTGGGTGCGGGCCTTGTCGAAGACGTCTGTGGTGGTCGGCATATAGATTGGCCGGATGGCTCTCGAAGTCCGGCCGGTCGCCTCCAAGCGCGACCTCACAACCTTCATCAAGCTGCCATGGCGGCTCTATCGTAACGAGCCGCACTGGGTGCCGCCGCTCATCTCCGAGCGGCGCAGATTCCTCGACCGGCGCAAGAACCCCTGGTTCGAGCATGGCGAGGCGCAGTACTGGCTCGCGTGGCGTGACGGGACGGCGGTCGGACGGATCACGGCGCAGGTCGACCACGTCCTGAACGAGTTCCAGGACAACAGATGGGGCCTCTTCGGCTTCTTCGAGTGCGAGGACGACCCGGAGGCCGCGGCGGCGCTGTTCGACGCCGCGGAGCAGTGGCTGCGCGCCCGCGGTCGCGACCGCATGGTCGGGCCGGCCGACTTCACGATGAACGACGAGTGCGGCGTGCTCGTCGAGGGCTTCGAGCTCGACCCGATCATCCTCACCAACTGGACCAAGCCGTACTACCCCAGACTGATCGAGTCGGTCGGGCTGCAGAAGGCGATGGACACGCTGATGTGGCACCTGGAGATCTCGGGGCGGGACAGAGTCCACCCGTCGATCTGGAGAGTCGCCGACCGCGTCGAGTCGAAGTACGGGATCACCGTGCGGCCGATGCGCAAGAAGGACATCCACGCCGAGATCGATCGCTTCCTCGAGGTCTACAACGAGGCGTGGGAGAGAAACTGGGGCTTCTCGCCGCTGACCGAGACCGAGGTCCGCCACTACGCCAAGACGCTCAAGCCGATCCTTGACGAGAATTGGGCCTTCGTCGCGCAGAAGGACGGCGAGACGGTCGGCGCGGCGCTGACGGTGCCCGACTACAACCAGGTCTTCAAGCACATGAACGGCCGCATCCTGCCGTTCGGCTGGCTGCAGTTCCTGCTGCGCCGCAAGAAGATCGACCGCGTCCGCGTCTTCGCGCTCGGCGTCAAGCGCGAGTGGCAGCACACCGGCGTCGCCGCGCGCTTCTACGAGCTGCACTTCGACTCGGCCGAGGTGACGCCGCAGACCTATGGCGAGATGGGCTGGATCCTCGAGACGAACAAGTCGATGAACCGCGCGATGGAGGGGATGGGCGGCAGAGTCGTGCGCCGCTACCGCCTCTTCGAGCGGCTGCTCGACCCGGACGCGGTGCCGTCGATCGCGCCGGCTGACAGCGAGCCGGTGCCCGCCGGCGAGTCGACATAAGAACGCGCTAGCCTGCGGAGGGCGGCGCGTCCGACGGCGCTGTCACGATCCGCATCTCGCGATGGAGACCCAGCCCGACCACCACCCGCTGCCGCTCGACGACGAGGAGACGGTCGACGCCGTGCCCGTCGTCGACGAGGTCCGCGCGCTTGAGCGGACGCGCGCCCAGCTGCCGGCGGTCAAGACGGCGGCAGCGGTCGCGGCGACCGGCTTCGTCGCCGGCGCGGCGACGGTCGTGGCGATCTCCCACCGCGCGCGCAAGCGCGGCGGCGGCAGGCTGGCGGGCCGGCGACGCAGGGGCGTTGACGCGCTCCCGATCGTCTCGACCCGCTCGGTCCTGCTGGACATCCACCTGCTCGGCCGCGATTGATGCGAGCGCCGGGCCGCGCGCCCGTGCGGCGCGATGCTCGCGTCGCGTCTGGAAGCTGGCGCCGCCCGCAGCCCGGCACGCACGAGCTGCGCGTCGAGGTGACGCCGCCGTGGCCGTTCCGGCTCCCGCGCGGCAGCGGGATGGACGGCGTCATGCGCTGCCGCGACGGCGTCGTGCAGCGGCTGCTGCACCACGGCGACGACCCGGTCGTCGTGCGCGTCGCGCAGACCGCGCCCGATCGCGTCCTGTTCGGCGCACAGGCGTCCAGCGAGGCAGCGGCCGCGTGGGGGATCGAGCGGATGCGCTTCGCGCTCGGCGTCGACGACGACCTGCGCGAGTTCCATGACCGCTTCCGCGACGATCCGCTGATCGGCGCCGCCGTGCGCAGCAAGCCGACGGTGCGGCTGCGGCGCCGGCCGGTCGCGTTCGAGGCGCTCGCGTGGGCGATCACCGAGCAGCTGATCGAGTACGTGCGCGCCGCCGCGATCCAGCGCCGGATCGTCTGGAAGCTCGGCCGTCAGCACGCGGCCAGCGGCCTGCGCGACCTGCCGAGCGCGGCGACCGTCGCGGCGCAGGCGCCGGCGCTGCTGTGCTCGTTCGACCTCGCCGACAAACGCGCGCTGGCGCTGCGGCGCGCCGCGCACGAGGTCGCCAGCGGCCGCGTCGACCTCGACGACCCCGATCACGAGCGCGGCTGGCGCCGGCTCGACGCGATCCCGGAGATCGGCAGCTGGACGCTGGAGGTGACCGCGCTGCTGGGGCAGGGGCGGATGGATCAGCTGCCGGCCGGCGACCTCGCCTACCGCAAGCTGGTCGGCCGTCTGCTGACCGGCGACCCGCGCGCCCGCGTCGACGAAGAGGACGTGCGCAGCTTCTTCGCACCCTACGGCGCGTGGGCGGGCCTGGCCGGTGCCTACGCGCTGCGCGCGGCCGCGCCTGAGCTGAAGGCCGTCGCCGCGGCTGCATAGCCACTCCACCGGGCCGATCGCGCGTGCCCGCGTGCCCGCTCGCGCGCGAGCGAGAGAAGTACCTGCAAAACCACGCCTTTCCCGCGCCGGGGATGGCGCAAACTCGCATTCCTGGACACCCCTGTTCTACCGCGTGGACAATCGGTCGGGCAGGAATCTTCGACACCGGTCCAATGATTCGCCCCCCACGAATGCGGAGGATTTGCGACGCTCGCAATCAATTCAGGAGGGTTCTGCAGTGCCTCAATCCCGTCTGGGGCGTGCCGCCGTTCTCGGTGTGCTCGTGACACTTCTCTTGCCGGCGTCCGCGCTGGCCCAGGATGGACCGACGATCGACGTCGTCAAGAGTGAGCTCGACACGACGTGGCTGATGCTCGCCACCTGTCTCGTCTTCTTCATGCAGGCGGGCTTCGCGCTCCTCGAGATCGGCATGTCGCGCGGCAAGAACGCGGGCATGGGCGTCGCCAAGATCCTCGTCAACTTCGCGATCGCCACGATCGTCTGGTGGGCCGTCGGTTATGGCCTGACCTTCGGCGGCACCGCGACGTTCTTCGGTGATTCCGGCTTCTTCCTCGGAAACGGCACAGAACTTGCCGGTGAGGGCGTCGACGCCGCTGGTGTCGGCTTCTTCGCCTTCCAGCTGATGTTCGCCGCCGTCTCCCTCGCGATCGTGTGGGGCTCGACGCTCGAGCGGATCAAGTTCGGCGCCTACATCATCTTCGCGATCGCCTTCGTCGGCGTCATCTACCCGCTCGTCGCGCACATGGCGTGGAGCGGCGGCTTCCTGACGAGAGTCGGCTCCGGCGTGCAGGACTTCGCCGGGTCCTCGGTCGTCCACCTCACGGGCGCCACCGCGGCCTTCGCGGCCGTCCTCTTCCTCGGCCCGCGCAAGGGCAAGTACGGCCCCGACGGCAAGCCGCGGGCGATCCCGGGCCACAGCATGCCGCTGCTCGGCCTCGGCGTGCTGATCCTCTGGCTCGGCTGGTTCGGCTTCAACGGCGGCTCGACGTTCAACACGAGCGGCAACAAGTTCGCCGAGGTCATCGCGGTCACGAACATGGGCGCGGTCGGCGGTGTGCTCGGTGCCCTCTTCCTGATCTGGGTGCTGACGAGAAAGCTCGACGTCGGCATGATCGCCAACGGCGCGATCGCCGGTCTCGTCGCGATCACCGCTCCGGCCGGCTACGTCGAGATGTGGTCGGCGCCGATCATCGGCTTCGTCGGCGGTCTCGTCGTCGTCGCGGGCGTGCTCGCGATCGAGAAGAAGATCGACGACCCGGTCGGCGCGCTCTCCGCACACGGTCTGGCCGGCATCTGGGGCACGTTGGCATGCGGCCTCTTCACCTCCGAGCGCCTCGCCGGCGAAGTCGGCGTCGGCAAGGCCGGCCTCTTCATGGGCGGCGGCGCGGAGCAGCTGTGGACGCAGTTCATCGCCGTCGTCGTGACCTTCGGCGTCGTCTTCATCCTCTCGTCGATCGTCTTCGGCGCGATGAAGGCGACCTTCGGTCTCCGTGTCACGGAGGAGGACGAGGATGCCGGTCTCGACATCGCCGAGCACGGCATGTACGGGTACCCTGAGCAGTTCATCCCCGCTCCTGAGCTGGTGGGTGTCGGTTCGTCTCGGCCGCAGGCCGGAACGGCGGCGCCGATCGGCAGCACCTCGGAGGTCACCGCATGAAGCTCGTCGTGGCGTACATCCGGCATGAGGCTTTCGAGCCGATCCGCACGGAGCTGCTCGAGCTGGGCTTCCCGTCCCTGACGATCATCGAGGTCAAGGGCTCGGGCCGGCAGAAGGGCATCACGGAGCAGTACCGCGGGTCGTCGGTGACGAACTACCTGCGGCCCAAGATCAAGGTCGAGTGCGTGGTCGCGGATCAGGACACGCAGACGATCGTCGACACGGTCCTGAAGCACGCCCGGACCGGGTCGATCGGCGACGGCAAGGTGTTCGTCATCCCCGTCGAGCAGGCATACCGCATCCGCACCGGCGAGTCCGGTGAGGAGACCCTCCAGATCCACCCGGACGCGGCGGCAGCCGCGACCTGACCCAGGACGCGCGAGCACGGCAGAACCGGGTGGCGGGCGAATGACCGCCCGCCACCCGCCGTGCGCTCGTCCGAGCTGATCCCATGTCCCACGAGCTGCATCTCCAGCTCGTCGGCGCCGTCCTGGGCGGCGAGGGACTGGTGCGCGTCGCGCAGCTCGTCTCCGCGGCAGTGCGCGCACCCGTCGCGATCCTCGTCCCGCGCATCGCCGTCGCCGTCGGCTTCCCCGCCTCGATCGAGCTGACCGCGCTGCGCCGGTACACCAACGAGCGCGTCGAGGGACGCGCCGGGGCCCGCCCGCAGGAGCTGGTCGCCGAGGCGCCGGTGCTGGCCGGCAGCGACCTGATCGGCGTCGTCGCGCTGCTGCGCGGCGAGCAGCCGCCGCCGGAGGACGCGCAGGAGCTGCTGCAGCTCGCCGCCGTCGCCTCCCTCACCGAGGTCGCCGTCGAGCAGGCCAAGCGCGAGGTCGAGCAGAAGCTGCGCGGCTCGCTGCTGGAGGAGCTGCGCTCGCCGACCGAGCAGCTCGACGCCAGGCAGGTCGTCAGGCGCGCCGCCCGTCTCGGCTGCGACGTCTCGCGGGGCGCCGTCGCGCTGTGCGCCGCGCCATCCCCTTCCAATGCCGACGCCGACGCGCTCGACGCGCTCGTGCGGCAGATCCCCGAGCTGCACCCCGGTGCGCTCGCGCAGACCTTCGACGGTCGCGTCCACGCGATCCTGCCGCCGCTGGAGCCGGAGCCGGGCGACGACGAGGAACTCGCCGCGCGCACGCTGACCGCGGCGCGGCGGCTGTCGCTGACGCTCGCGCCCAGCGCGATCGCCGGGCTCTCGAACTTCTGCGCCGACCCCGCGGCGCTGCCGCGCGCGCTGCAGGAGGCCGAGCTGGTGCTCGACGTGGTGCGGCGTTCGGACAAGCCGGTCGCCGAGGACGTCGGCCAGGGCACCTACCGGCTGCTGTTCCGCGTGCTCGCCTCTCACCCCGAGGAGCTGCGCAGCTTCTACGAGGAGACGGTCGCGCCGTTGGTGCGCTACGACGAGCGCCACAGCAGCGAGCTGGTGAGGACCGTCGAGGCGTACCTCGCGCAGGACTGCAACGTCAACGCGACGGCGGCCGCGATCGGCGCCCATCGCCACACGGTCGCGCACCGGCTGGAGCGCGTGAAGGAGCTGACGCGCCTGGACCCGCTGCGCTCCGAGGACCGCGAGCGTCTCGGCCTCGGATTGAAGGCGTTTCGCATCATCGCGCCGACGCTGCCGCCGGCGCGATGAGTGCGGATCCGTGCACCCGTGGGATGCACAGATCCGCAGTGATGCGGTGATCAGCCGCTCTGGCCGGCCAGGAACTCGTTTGTGATCGCGGCGGCGCCGGCGTTCGGCTCCGCGCCGAGCAGACCCTGGGCGTACATCCAGGCGCCGTATCTGTTCCACTCGCCGGGCTCCATGAAGCCCCACGGCTTGTCCTCGGCGGCAGGGAAGAAGACCGGCAGCGACGCTCTCACGCTCGCGAGCGAGAACTCCGGGTCGAGATCTGGCGCGGCCGCGACGAGCGCGTCGGTCGCCGCCTGCGGGTCAGCTCTCGCCGCCTCGTAGCCGCGCGCGAGCGCCTGCACGAAGGCGCGCACGTCGTCGCCGTGCTCGCCGACGAACTCCTTGTCGGCCGCCAGCACCAGCTCGTTGTACGTCGGCACGCCGACGTCCTCCATTCTGATGATGCGCGGGTTTCTTCTGGCCCGCTGCAGCTGCACGCCCTCGACGTTCCAGAAGGCACCGAGCGTCGCGTCGACTCTTCTCGACAGCATCGCCGGCACGAGGTTGAAGCCGACGCTCGTCTCCTTGACCGAGTCGAGCGGCACGCCGGCCGTCTCGAGGATCGTTCTGAGGTAGGCGCTCTGGTACGGGATCCCGGCGGTGCCGACGCGGCCGCCTCTGAGGTCGGCCGGCGTCTCGATTCTTCTGCGGTCGAGCGTCATCAGCGAGGTCAGCGGCGTCTGCGCGATCGCGCCGACCGAGACGACCTGCTGGCCCTTGTCGCGCGCGATCAGCAGCTCGGGCGCGTAGGAGATCGCGAGGTCGACTCTGCCGGCCTGCAGCAGCTTCAGCGGCGCGGCGGGATCCGAGGGGACCTGCACCTCCACGTCGAGCCCGGCGTCGTCGAAGTCGCCGTTGGCGAGCGCCGCGTAGAGGCCGACGTGGTCGGGGTTGGGCAGGTAGTCGAGCATCAGCGTGAGCGTGCGCTTCTGCGCGGCTGGCGTCGTCGTCTCCTCCTTCTCGCCGCAGGCGGTGAGGCCCACGGCGACGGTGCAAGCGGCGAAAAGCGCGAGAGCGCGTCTCATCGAGTACGTCCTCCTCTGGTTTCGAAGGCCCACGGCAGCACGCGGCGCTCGACCAGCGAGAGCAGGCCGAACAGCGCGATGGCGAAGGCGGACAGGATCACCACGGCGGCGTAGGCGCGCGCGGTCAAGAGCTGGGGCACGGCCTGCTGGATCAGGCGGCCGAGGCCGGCGTCGGAGCCCGACTGCTCGGCGAAGACGGCGCCGATGACGGCGATCGCGACGGCGATCTTGGCGCCGCTGAAGAGGCCGGGCAGCGCTGCCGGCGCCTCGACGAAGCGGAACGTGCGCAGGCGCGAGGCGTCGAGCGTGCGCATCAGCCGGCGCAGCTCGGGGTCGACGCCGGCGAGCGCGTCGAGCGTCGTGACAGCGATCGGGAAGAACGAGACGAGCCCGATGATCACGAGCTTCGGCGCGAGGTCGAAGCCGAGCCAGACGACCAGCAGCGACGCGACGACCGGGATCGGCACCGTCTGCGAGGCGACCAGCAGCGGGTAGGTCGCGCGCCGCAGCGTGGGGGAGAGGTGGATCGCGACGGCGCAGGCGAGCCCGGCGACCGCGGCGACGACGATTCCCAGCAGCACCTCGCCGGCGGTCACCGTGAAGTTGTCCCACAGCAGCGCGCGGTCCTCCCACAGGGCGGTCGCGACGTCGGCCGGCGAGGGCAGCAGCAGCTCGTCGACCCGCCCGCTGGCGGCGTAGAGCTGCCACGCGGCGACGAGCAGCACGACGATCGCCAAGGCGGGCGCATAGCGGAGGGCGGCCCGCATCAGGCGCCCAATCCCAGCGCCAGCAGCGCTTCCTCACGCAGCGCGACGACGGCCGCGTCGGTGCGGGAGCGTGGGCGCGGCAGCTCGACCTCGAGGCTCAGCACGGCGCGGCCGGGTCGCGGCGACATCACGACGACGCGGTCGGCCAGCAGCACCGCCTCCTCGACGTCGTGGGTGACGAGCACGACCGTGCGCGGCTCGGCAGCGAGCGTCTCGACCAGCCAGCCCTGCACCTCCTGGCGGGTGAGCGCGTCGAGCGCGGCGAACGGCTCGTCGAGCGCCAGCACCGGCTTGCCCGCCAGCAGCGTGCGCACGAACGCGACGCGCTGGCGCATCCCGCCCGACAGCGCCGCCGGCCGCGAGCGCTCGAAGCCGGCGAGGCCGAAGCGCTCGAACCACGGCGCCGCCTGCGCGCGCGCCTCGTCGCGCCCGACGCCGCGCGCCCGCAGCGCCAGCGCCGCGTTGTCGAGCGCGCTCGCCCACGGCAGCAGCAGGTCGCGCTGCGGCATCAGCACCGCCGGGTCGGCGCGCACGCTGCCGGCGTCGGGCTGCTGCAGGCCGCAGATCAGCTCCAGCAGCGTCGACTTGCCGCAGCCGGAGGCGCCGACGACGGCGACGGTCTCGCCCGGCGCGGCGCGCAGGTCCATCCCGCGCAGCGCCTCGACGGCGCCGTCGCGACCGTGAAAGGTGCGTCCGGCACCCTCCACGAGCACCCCGGACGGGGTGGAAACAGGTCGAGGCTCCATCGCGGGAGCCTCGGTGATCTCTGGCATTGCTCCCTCCGCGGGCATTACCCCACAGGTTCGAAGGGTCAGCGCCGGGTCTGTCGATGTGGCGCTATCTCAGCCGGCTCACCCGCCAGCCCCCCTGTATGTACTTGGCCGGGAGCTTAGCGCGGCAGGTCCGACGCCGGTCCTGTGAGCGCCTTGACGAACTCCTCCAGTTGGGCGGTCGTCCAGCATTCGAAGGCGATGCAGTGCTGCGCGTAGGCGGCGATCACCGAGTCGCCGTAGTTCCAGTACAGCTTCGGCTCGGGGTTGAGCCAGAAGGTGCGGCCGGCCTTCGCGGCGATCGCGGCGAAGACGTCGTCGCGCGGCGGGCGGCCGTTGGTGCGGGCGTCGCCGAGCACGATCACCGTCGAGCGCGGGCCGAGATCGTCGGAGACCTCGGTCAGGAACTCGGTCCAGACGCGGCCGTAGTCGGTGTAGCCGGAGACGTCGGCGACGCCGGCGTCCTTCGATATCGCGACCGACGCCGCCTGGAAGTCGCGCTCGCGCTCGAACACCTCCGTCACCTCGCTGATCCGCTCGATGAAGACGAACGAGCGCAGCCTGCGGAACGAGTCGTGCAGCGCGTGCAGCACGGAGAGGAAGAAGACGCTGGCGGAGGCGACGCTGGTCGAGACGTCGCAGAGGACGTAGATCTCGGGGCGGCGCGGGCGCTTCGGGCGGTACTTCAGCACGACCGGGACGCCGCCGGTCTCCAACGAGGCGCGCATCGTGCGGCGCACGTCGACGTGCGCGTGGCTGCGGTGGCCCTTCTTCTCGTGGCCCTGCGTCGCGAGCCGCCGCTTCAGCTGCACGACCACCTTGTGGACGGCGGCGAGGTCCTGGATCGGCCCGCCCGGCAGCGAGCGGTCGAGGTCGCTCAGCGGCCGCGACGGCGGCAGTCTCTTCGTGCGCTCGATCAGCGCCCGCTCCAGCTCCTTGCGCAGCTGCTGCTCGAAGCGGCGCAGCTGGTCGCGCGGGATTCCGTCGCGGCGCGGATCGTCGTCGGGCAGCTCCGGCTGCGGCTCGGACTTCAGTCCCAGCTGGCGGCGGATCCGCTGCACGTCGACGCCGATCACGCCGGAGCCGTCGCCGCGGTCGCCGAAGGCGGCGATCGCCAGCCGCGCGAGGTCCTGCATCTGGCCCTCGCCGCCCTCTTGCAGCGCCTGCGCGATCTGCTGGCGCAGCTGGTCGAGGTCGATCTGGTCGGCGCCCTCGAAGCCGGCGCCCTCGATCACGTCCCGATCGGCCGCCTGGCGCTCGGCGGCGCGGAAGAAGAAGCGGTCGAAGACCAGCTCGAAGATGCGCTGGTCGTCGGGAGACTTCGCCAGCGTCGTCGCGAGCGCCGCGCGGAAGTCATCGCGCTCGGTCCAGGCGATCTCACGCAGCGCGGCGAAGGCGTCGAGCAGCTCGGAGGTGCCGATCGACAGCCCCTCCGAGCGCAGCTGGTCGGCGAAGCCGATCAGCTCGGCGTCGATGCCGGCGTCCGGCCGCGGCGCGGCCGGCTCAGCGGCGGCCGGGCGATCCGACGGCGCCATCGGGCGCTCCGTCGAGCTTGACGCCGACGCGCGCGGCGACCAGTTCGAGGTCGGTGCGGTGCTTGACGATCACGCTCATCGTCTCGCGGAAGACTCTGCCGTCGAGGTCCTCGGCGCCGAGCAGCAGCAGCGCGCGCGCCCAGTCGATCGACTCGGCGATCGACGGCGGCTTCTTGAGGTCGAGCTGGCGCACCTCGTGGACGACGTCGACGAGCTTCTGCGCGATCGTCTCGCTCAGCTCCGGCGTGTGCAGGCGGACGATCTCCAGCTCGTGGCCGGCGTCGGGGTAGTCGACCCACAGGTAGAGGCAGCGGCGCTTGAGCGCCTCCGTCAGCTCGCGCGAGTTGTTCGACGTCAGCAGCACGACCGGCTGCGTGCGCGCATCGATGCGGCCCAGCTCGGGGATCGAGATCTGGAAGTCCGACAGCAGCTCGAGCAGCATCGCCTCGAACTCCTGGTCGGTCTTGTCGATCTCGTCGATCAGCAGCACGACCGGGTCCGGCGAGGCGATCGCGGTCATCAGCGGGCGGGCGAGCAGGAACTCCTCGCCGAAGATGTCGTCCTGCACGGCCTCCCAGCCGGTGCCGGCCGCCTCGGCCTGGATCCGCAACAGCTGCTTGCGGTAGTTCCACTCGTACAGCGCCTTCGCCTCGTCGAGGCCCTCGTAGCACTGCAGTCGCACGAGTTCGCGGCCGAGATAGCGCGAGAGCGCCTTCGCCAGCTCGGTCTTGCCGACGCCTGCGGGACCCTCGACGAGCACGGGCTTGCCGAGCTTGGTCGCGAGGTAGGAGACGAGCGCGGTCGACTCGCCGGGGAGGTAGCCGACGGAGCGCAGGCCAGCCGCGACCTCCTCGACCGATGTGGGCTCGATGGGCATGCGACGGCGAATGATACGGCGCGCGTCGCGCCCGACGCGGAGGCCGCGGGCGCCTGCCATGATCCCCGCGATCCGATGGAGCCCTCACTCGCCCCCTACGTGATCGGCATGGTGCTCGGCTTCGCGGTCGGCACCTTCGGGCACGTGATCAAGTCGAGAACCCTGATCCTGACGGGGATCTCGATCATCTTCGTCGTCGCGGTGCTGCTGCCGCTGCTGCGCGTCGGCGACCCGGGGTAAGGGTCTCGACCACGCGCTCCCTAGGGGCCATTCCCGATAGGCAGGGGCCCCGCCGGCCGGCAGTCTCTTCGGCATGAGCACGAGCGAGAACAGCACGAACGGACCGAGGCGGCTGCAGCGCAGCCGCGACGACAGGGTGATCGCCGGCGTCTGCGCCGGGGTGGCGCGGTACGCGAACGTCGACGCGACGATCGTGCGCGTCGCGGCCGTCGCGCTGCTCGCGTTCGGCGGCTTCGGCGCGTTCGCCTATCTCGCCGCGTGGCTGCTCGTGCCCGAGCAGGGGCAGACGAAGCCGCTGCTCGGCCGCGGGGACCAGGGCCGCGGCGTGCAGGTCGCCGGGATCGTCGTGCTGTCGATCGTCGCCGTCGCGACGGTCGGCGCGTGGGCCGACTTCGGCTTCGTCTTCGACGGCTGGCCGCTGCTGCTGCTCGTCACCGGCGGCGCCGTCGTCTGGTTCCTGAGCGAGCGCGGCGATCCGCTGCCGGAGTCGAACGCCGGTGGCGGGGTCGCGAGCGCGACGCCCGGCGCGAGCGCCACGGCGACATCCGCGGCACCCGGCGCGACCAGCAGCGGCACCGGCGCGCCCGGCGACGACGATCCGACGCTCGTCGCCGACCCGGCCGGCGGGGGCGACGGTGCCGGCGACGGTCTCCCGCCCGAAGACGCGCCGCAGCCGCAGCCGTCGCGTCCCCGCCGCGACCGCGGCTCATGGGCGGTGACGTTCTTCGCGGTCGGCGGCGTCTGCCTCGCGCTCGGCGCCGCCGCCGGCCTCGAGGCCGCCGACGTGATCGAGCTCGGCTGGGCCGGCTTCCTCGCGCTGACGGTCGTGCTGACCGGCGTCGCGCTCGTCGCCAGCGCCTTCTTCGGCGGCGCGCGCGGCCTGATCCCGGTCGGGCTGCTGCTGGCGGTCGTGCTCGGCGGCGCGGTCGCGGCCGGCTTCTCGCTCAACGGCGGGATCGGCGAGCGCACCTACCGGATCGCCGACGGCGACGAGCTGCGCGGCCGCTACGAGCTGGGCGTCGGTCACCTCGAGCTCGACCTGCGCGACATCGAGCTGGCTCCTGGCATCACCCACGTCACCACCGATCTCGACGTCGGCATGATCGAGATCGTCGCGCCTGACGCGCGCTTCGCCGGCGAGGCGGTCGATCCCGACCGCGACGGCCGCGGCGACGGCGGCCTCGACCTGCGCCGCACGATCGTCGTCGGCAGCGGCGACCGCACGCTCGAGATCGAGGCGCACGTCGGCGCCGGCGCGATCGGCGTCGAGCGCCGCGACGGCGGCGACTGGGAGTGGTCGAGCGCCGCGCCGGGCAAGGCCCCGGCGGCCGCCGGGCGCCGCTGCCTCGGCCTCGGGTTCGCGACCGTGCAGCCGGCCTGCGAAGGTGGTCGCGATGAAGCGTGACCGTCCGCTGCACCTGCCGTCGCTCGTCGTCGGGATCGGCCTGATCGTCTTCGGCGCCGTGCTGCTGCTCGACGCGCTCGACGTGCTCGACGTCAGCGGCGGCGCGATCGCCCCGGCGCTGCTCGCGATCGCCGGCGCCGGGCTGCTCGCCGCCGGCGTGCGCGAGCGGCGGCGCGGTTGAGATCATCGGCTGAGATGCCGTCCGCCGACGCGCAGCCGACGCGCCCGCCGCTGCGGCGCCTCCCTGACGAGGCGTCGTGGGCCGGCGTCTGCGCCGGCATCGGCCGCCACCTCGGCGTCGAGACCTCCTACGTCCAGGTCGCCTTCATCGTCCTGACGTTCGTCGGCGGCGCCGGCTTCATCATCTACGCGCTCGGCTGGGCGCTGCTGCCGCCGGAGCACACCGCGCCGCCCGTGCAGCGGCGCGCGTGGAGGCTGTCCGGCAGTGCCCCGCGCGAGATCGCCGGCCTGGTCCTGCTCGGCGCCGCGGTGCTGCTGACGCTGCGTCAGCTGGGATTGGGCGGCGGCGAGCTGCTGTGGCCGCTGCTGCTGGCGTCGATCGGCGTCGCGCTGATCTGGCGTCAGCCGTCGCAGGCGGCGTCGTGGACGCCGGCCGAGCTGCGCCATCCGCTGGAGGCGCTGCGCGACCGCATGCGCGGCGAGCGCGGCGCCGACGGCCGCGCGACCGCCCTCGGCGCCAGCCTCGTGCTGCTGGCGGCGCTGCTGCTGCTCAGCTCGACCGGCACGCTGCGCGCGCTCGGCAACGCGATCGGGGGCATCGTCGTGCTGGCGGCCGCGGCCGCGCTCGTCTTCGGACCGTGGCTGCTGCGGCTCGCGAGGTCGCTGGCGGAGGAGCGCGGCGAGCGGATCCGCTCGCAGGAGCGGGCCGAGGTCGCCGCCCACCTGCACGACTCGGTGCTGCAGACGCTGGCGCTGATCCAGAAGCGCGCCGAGGACCCGAAGGAGGTCGCCAGCCTCGCGCGGCGCCAGGAGCGCGAGCTGCGCCACTGGCTGCAGGAACGGCCGGCGAAGCCGGCGGGCGAGAGCCTGATGGCGGCGCTCGAGGAGGTCGCGGCCGAGGTCGAGGAGCTGCACGGCGTTCCCGTCGAGGTCGTGACGGTCGGCGACCGGCCGCTCGACGAGCACCTCGCCGCGCTCGTGCAGGCGGCGCGCGAAGCGCTCTCCAACGCCGCGAAGTTCGCCGGCAGCGCGAAGGTCGACCTCTACGCCGAGGTCGTCGGCGACCGCGTCGAGGTGTTCGTGCGCGACCGCGGCGTCGGCTTCGACCCGGCCACGATCCCGGCCGACCGCCGTGGCGTGCGCGAGTCGATCATCGGGCGGATGGAGCGCCACGGCGGCCGCGCGGTCGTGCACGCGGCGCCGGGCGCGGGGACGGAGGTCGAGCTGACGATGGAGCTGCCGAAGCGGGAGGATGAGCCGAGATGACGCCGACCGTCCTGATCGTCGACGACCACCAGCTCTTCCGCGCCGGCGTGCGGGCGGAGCTGGGTGACCGCGTCGAGGTCGTCGGCGAGGCCGACGGCGTCGAGCAGGCGGTCGCCGCGATCGCCGAGCTGACGCCTGACGTCGTCCTGCTCGACGTGCACATGCCGGGCGGCGGCGGCGTCGAGGTGATCCGCCGCAGCGCCCCGCGGCAGCCGGGCGTGCGCTTCCTCGCGCTGTCGGTCTCCGACGCGCCCGACGACGTGATCGCCGTGATCCGCGCCGGCGCGCGCGGCTACGTGACGAAGACGATCTCCGCCGACGAGCTGGTCGACGCGGTGCGGCGCGTCGCCGACGGCGACGCCGTCTTCTCGCCGCGGCTGGCCGGCTTCGTGCTCGACGCCTTCTCGACCGGAAGCGGTCCCGTCGCTCCGCCGCGAATCGCCGCAGACGACGCTTCCGGCGACCTCGACCAGCTGACCGCGCGCGAGCGCGAGGTGCTGCGCCACATCGCGCGCGGCTACCTCTACAAGGAGGTCGCGCTGCGGCTGGGGATCTCGTCGAAGACGGTCGAGGCGCACGTCTCGGCGGTGCTGCGCAAACTGCAGCTCTCCAACCGCCATGAGCTGAGCCGCTGGGCGGTCGAGCGGCGGCTGCTCGACGGCGACTGAGCGGGGCGCCGCTGCTGCTCAGCGGTCGTCCCAGAGCCGCGTCTGCGGCTCCTCGCCGTGCAGCGGCGGCCGCGCGCGGCGGCGCGTCGGCGGGACGTCGGCCGCGGGCGGCTCGGGCAGCCGCTTGGTCGGCGGATCGACGTCGGGCTGCGGCTGCCGCTCCGTCGTCGGCCGGTCTGCGACGGGCGGTCCGGCCGGAGGCGGCGGGGGAGCGGCGGCGCGCTCGGTCGCCGGCTCCTCCCATTCGGGCAGGTCAGCGGGCATCGCGCGCGTGACGTCGGTCTCGGGCTCGCCGCGGCGGCGCGGCGGGCGCTCGGCCGGCAGCGCCGCCGTCGCGTCGGTCGCCGGCTCCGCCGAGCGGCGCGGCGGAT
>NZ_JAWSTH010000108.1:0-21492 GCF_033542075.1 Conexibacter stalactiti | reverse complement strand
CGGTGGTGGCGGCGGTGCGCGCGGGGCGCCCGCGCTCGGGGGCCGTGAGCGGCAGCTGGTGGCGGCCGGGATGGCTCGCGACCAGCCGCGGCCGCGCCGTTGCGGCGCCGCGCAACCGCGCGCTCGCCCGTCGCGGGCCCGCGACGACACGCCAGCGGTAGACCGGGCGGCCGCGCTGGGAGCGGGTGGCGCCGGCGTCGAGCTGGATCGGCGTTCCCTGGAGCGCGCTCCCGCGCACGCGCGCGCCGACCAGCGGCGATCCGCGACCGATGCGCACCGTTCGCCGCACGATCTGCCGGCCGCCGTCGAAGCCGGTCGCGCGCACCACGACGCGGTTGGCACCGAAGCGCAGCCCATGCGTCGCACCGAGCTGGATGACCGTCCGTTGCCGGGCCCGGCGCAGCAGCGGCGTGCGCAGCGCACGGCCGTTGACGACGACCGTCGCACCGTCGAGGCGGCGCTGGACGCGCACGACCAGCCGCGCGCCTCCGCGGGCGCTGCGCGGGAGCGCGACCGTGACGAGCTTGGCGTTCGCGGCAGGCGCGGCGGCCGCAGGCGCGGCGGCCGCAGGCGCGCCGGCATCGGCGCGTGAGCCGCACGCGACCAGCAGAAGCACGAGCAGCAGCGAGCCCGCGACGGCACGGGACACCAAGTGCGACTTGACGTGTGACAGGGTGTGACGCATCGCGTCAATGTACGCCGAGCGCCGTCGCGCCGCAACTCGGACCGACGTCCAGCGGTAGGACCGTCACCGAGACCACAGCGGCTGTGGCTCAGATGACGGTCATCCGCTCAGGCGCGCTCGACGCTCGCGAGCAGCAGCCGCAGCGCGGCGACGACCTCGTCGCGGCGCGCGGCGGGGATCCCGGCGAGCAGCTCGCGCTCGGTCTCGAGCTGCGCGGGGAAGACGCGGTCGATCAACTCGGCGCCGGTGGGCGTTAGCGCGATCAGGGCGCCGCGGCCGTCGTCGGGGTCGGCCGCGCGCGCGACGAGACCACGTGCGGTCAGCGCCTTCAGGCGCTTGGTCGTGGCCGGAGCGGAGGCGAGCGAGACCGTCGTCAGGTCGCTCGGGCGCTGCGGACCGCCGGCGCGGCGCAGTGCGCTCAGCACGTCGAACTCGCCGCGCGTGAGGCCGTGCTGCGCCAGCGCCTCGTCGCTGCGCCGGATCGTCAGCGCCGCGGCCCGCAGCAGTCGGCCGACGATCGCGATCGGAGCGATCTCCAGCTCGGGCCGGATCGCGCGCCACTCGCGCTCGATCGTGTCGATCGGGTCGCGCGCCTCGGCCGCGTCGGTCGCGTCGTCGCCGGCGGCGGTGTCGCCGGGCTTCGCCGCCGTGTCTTCGGGCTTCGCGGACATCGCTCCACCCTAGCAACTAGTTCACTGGTAAACTACTTGCCCCCTCCATGTCGTCCACCCGCTTCGCACCGCTTCCCGCCCCGCGCCAGTTCCTCGCCCTCGGCCCGCACGCCGGCGCCCACCGCGTCGCGCTGCGCGCGGGGCTCTCGGTCGCGCTCCCGCTGCTGGCGCTGTACGCCACCGGCCACCTCGAGCTGAGCCTGTTCGCGACCTTCGGCGCCTTCACCGCGCTCTACGGCCGCGCCTCCGACCACCAGCCGCGCGCGCTGATGCAGCTGTCGGCCGCGGCCGTGCTGGTCGCCTGCGTCACGATCGGCACCGCCGTCGCCGTCTCACCCGCGCGCGACTGGCTGATCCTGCCGGTCGCCGCGATCGTCGCCGCCGCCGCGGTCGCCATCTCCGACGTCGCCCGCTGGCATCCGCCCGGCGCGCTCTTCCCCGTCTTCGCGCTGACCGCCTGCGCCGCCGTCCCGGGCGGCGCCGAGCGGATCCCGCTCGCCGCCGCGGTCGCCGCCGCCAGCGCCCTGATCGCGGTCGCGATCGGCGTCGCAGGGCTCGCCCGGCCGGCGCTGCGCCGGCGCGTGCGGACGCCGCTCACACCAACGAGAGCGGCCCGCGCCCACCCCCTCCCCGACATGCTCCGCTGCGCCACGGCCACGCTGCTCGCCGGCCTGATCCCGACGCTGCTCGGACTGGGCCACCCGTACTGGGCGATGGTCGGGGCGCTGGCCGCGCTCTCCGGCTCCGACGCGACCGCGCGGCTGGTGCGCGCCGGCCACCGCGCCGCCGGGACGCTGCTCGGCCTCGCGCTCGCCGCCGTGGTGCTGGCGCTGCCGCTGCCGACGCTCGCGACGATCCTCGTCGTCGTCGCGCTCCAGTACGTGGCGGAGCTGCTCGTCGGGCGCAACTACGCGCTCGCGCTGGTCGTCGTCACCCCGTTGGCGCTGCTGATGGTCGAGCTGGCGCATCCGGTCGGCAGCGCGACGCTGCTGCACGACCGCGGCGTCGAGACGCTGCTCGGCGTCGCGGTCGGCGTCGCCGTGACGCTGCTGAGCCCGCTCAGCGACAGGCGACCGTCCGCACCGCCGTCACCGGCGCGCTCTCTCTGAGGAACTCGAAGCCGGCCGAGACGTCGACGGTGCCGCCGCGCGGGCAGCGCCGCGCCTCTATGTAGCCGCGCCGTCTGCCCGTCCGCGGATCTCTCGCGGTCGCGCCGACGACCATTCTCACCGCCCGCAGCTCGACGAACCAGCCGTCGTTGATCTCCTGCAGCGTCGGCGGGAACGGCGCCGTCACGACGTGGCCGTATCTGCCGCGCGTGCGCGTCAGCGTCGCGCTGAACGCCTCCGAGACCAACGCCGGGTTCTCGGCGTAGACGTGCACGGTGACTGATCTGCCGCCCGGGCCGTTGAACAGCGTCACCGTCGCCGGCACGCCGAAGACACCGGCCGCCTCGACGTCAGCCCGACCGACGCCGCGGCCGATCCGCGAGCCCTTCGGGCGGCGGCGCGAGCGCCATCTCCATGCTGACGTCGAGCGGGGTTCCGGGTGGCGCTCCCAGCGGCGAGACGCCGCCGGCGATCGAGAGCGTCGTCGCCGCTGCGACAGGCGTGACGGCGAGCAGCGCCCCGGCGGCCGTGACGGCCGCGAGGCGACGAACGTTTCGCACGGATCCGGACATCTATCAACCATAAAGTAGATCGTCAAGTTCCAGGTTGCGGCGGCTCTCGGCGGCCGCTATGAACGCTCCGTGGAGGAGCGTGACGCCGGTCGCGGGCGGGCGCGGATCGCCCGCTACGTCGCGATCATCACCGACGGCAACGGCCGCTGGGCGCAGCAGCGCGGCCTGCCCGTGTGGGAAGGGCACCGCGCGGGCGCGGAGACCGTCCGCGCCTGCCTGCGCGACGCCGTCGAGCTGGGGATCGAGGAGCTGACGATCTACGCCTTCTCGACCGAGAACTGGGCCCGCTCCGACGACGAGGTCGGCGCGCTGATGGGGCTGATGACGCTCTACCTCGAACAGGAGACGCCGCGCCTGCACACCGAGGGGGTGCGCATCCGCGTGATCGGCCGCCGCAGCGCCCCGGTCCCCGCCGACGTGCTGCGCGCGATCGAATGGGCCGAGCAGCTGACCGCCGCCAACCGCCGCATCACGCTCTACATCCCCTTCAACTACGGCGGCCGGGCCGAGATCGTCGACGCCGCCCGCCGCTTCGCCGACGGCGGCGAGGAGGAGTTCCGCGCGCTGCTCTACGCGCCCGACATGCACGACCCCGAGGTCGTGATCCGCACCGGCGGCGAGCAGCGGCTGTCGAACTACCTGCTGTGGCAGCTGGCCGATGCGACGCTCGTCGTGCGGCCCGAGCTGTGGCCTGACTTCGACCGCGCCGCGCTGCAGGCGGCGGCGACCCTGCCGGGCCGCCGCTGAGCGCGCCGCGTCAGTGCGTCGAGGGCTCCGTCACGATCTCGGAGCGGTCGCCCGACCACAGCGTGTGGAAGGTCCCCTCCTTGTCGACGCGCTTGTAGGTGTGCGCGCCGAAGAAGTCGCGCTGGCCCTGCACGAGCGCGGCGGGCAGCCGCTCGGAGGCGAGCGAGTCGTAGTAGGCGAGCGCCGAGGAGAAGCCGGGCGCGGGGATGCCGGAGAGCGCCGCCGTCGCGACGATCCGCCGCCACGCCGCCTCGCCGTCGCGCACCGCGGCGGCGAAGTACGGGTCCTCCAGCAGCGTCGCCAGCTCCGGGTTCTGCGCGTACGCCTCGACGATGCGGTTGAGGAAGCGGGCGCGGATGATGCAGCCGCCGCGCCAGATCTTCGCGATGCTGCCGAGGTCGATCCGCCAGCCGTACTCCTGCGCGCCGGCGATGATCGCGTCGAAGCCCTGCGCGTAGGCGACGACCTTGGAGGCGTAGAGCGCGGCGCGCACGTCGTCCTCGAAGCCGTCGCCCGCCGGCTGCACCTGCGGGCGCGACTCGATCGTCGCCTGCACCGCGGCGCGCTGCTCCGGCTTGCTGGAGACGGCGCGCGCGAAGACGGCCTCGGCGATCCCGCCGACCGGCACGCCGAGCCCGACGGCGTTCTGCACCGTCCACACGCCGGTCCCCTTCGAGCCGGCCTGGTCGGTGATCACGTCGACGAGCGGCTTGCCGGTCTCGGCGTCCTTCTGCCGCAGCACCTCGGCGGTGATCTCGATCAGGTACGACTCGAGGTCGCCCTCGTTCCACGCCGCGAAGACCTCGGCGACGGCGTCGACATCATGGCCGCCGACGCGCCGCAGCAGGTCGTACGACTCCGCGATCAGCTGCATGTCGGCGTACTCGATGCCGTTGTGGATCATCTTCACGAAGTGACCGGCGCCGTCGGTGCCGACGTGCGTGACGCACGGCTCGCCCTCGGCGATCGCCGCGATCGAGGCGAGGATCGGCCCGAGCGTCGCGTATGCCTCGGCCGAGCCGCCCGGCATGATCGACGGCCCCTTCAGCGCGCCCTCCTCGCCGCCGGAGATGCCGGCGCCGACGAAGTTCAGCCCGCGCTCGCGCAGCTCGCGCTCGCGCCGGATCGTGTCGTGGAAGTTCGCGTTGCCGCCGTCGACGATGATGTCGCCCGCCTCGAACCGCTCCGCCAGCTGCTCGATCACCGCGTCGGTGCCCTTGCCCGCCTGCACCATCACGATCGCCGTGCGCGGCTTCGCGAGCGAAGCGACGAAGTCGTCGATGCTCTCGCTGGCGACGAAGCCGGCGTCGGGATGGTCGGCCAGCAGCGTGCGCGTGCGCTCGGGCGAGCGGTTGTAGACGGCGACCGTGTTGCCCTCGCGGCTGGCGAGGTTGCGCGCGAGGTTCGATCCCATCACGGCAAGGCCGACGACGCCGATGTTCGCGGACGATCTGCTCTGGCTCATCACTTCTCTTTCGTCATGGCGGGTCGACCTATCGTAGGGGCCGACCCGACGCGCGGTCCGTTGCGGGTGCGCCGTCGCTTGGATACGTTGGCGTTCACTCGACCAGGGGAGTTCCGCACGTGCACATTCCAGACGGCTACCTCAGCCCCGAGGTCGCGGTCGCGACGACAGTGGTCTCCGTCGCCGTCCTCGGTTTCGCGGCCCGGCGCGCGCCGAGTGAGCTCGACGAGCGGCGGCTGCCGCTGCTCGGCGTCACCGCTGCGTTCATCTTCGCCGTGCAGATGCTCAACTTCCCCGTCGCGCACGGGACCAGCGGCCATCTGCTCGGCGCGGCGCTCGCGGCCGCGCTGCTGGGACCGTGGCTCGGCTGCCTGACCGTGGCCGCCGTGCTGGCGGTGCAGGCGCTGCTGTTCGCCGACGGCGGGATCGCCGCGCTCGGCGCCAACGTGCTCAACATGGCCGTGATCGGGGCGCTGCTGACGGGGTGGCTGCTGGCGCGGACGAGATCGCTCACCGATCGCAGCCGCTCGCAGATGCTGGTTGTCGTCGCCGGCGCCGCCTGGCTCTCCGTGATGGCCGGCGCCGTCGCGACCGCAGTGGAGCTGGCCGCCTCCGGCACCGTCCCGCTCGCCGAGGTGCTGCCGGCGATGCTGGAGACGCACGCGCTGATCGGCGTCGGCGAGGCGCTGATCACGGTCGCCGCCGTCGCGCTCGTGCTGGTGCGCCCGCGCGCCTTCGTCGCCGCGGCGCTGGCCGTCTCGGTCGCGCTCGCGGTCGCGGTCGCGCCGTACGCCTCGGCGCAGCCCGACGGTCTCGAACGGGTCGCCATCGACCACGGCTTCGCCGGCAGCGGCCGGCTGCACGCCGTGCAGGAGCAGGCGCCCGCGCCCGACTACGCCGCGCCCGGGATCGACGACCCGCGCCTGGCGACCGCCGTCGCCGGCGCCGCCGGCACGCTGGCGCTGTTCGCGCTCGTGCTCGGTGCGGGCGCCGTGGTGCGGCGGCGGCAACCGCTGCCGAGCTAGGCGTCCCGCGGCTGGATCGGGCCGTCGGTGTCGCGCAGCGGCGCCGACGGACGCTGCGCGCGGGTGGCGACGATCTCGGCGAGGATCGAGATCGCCGTCTCCTCCGGCGTGCGCCCGCCGATGTCGAGCCCGCACGGCGCGTGGATCCGCGCGATCTCCGCGTCACTGACGCCGGCCTCACGCATCCGCTCGTTGCGCTCCGCCGTCGTGCGGCGACTGCCCAGCGCGCCGATGTAGCCGGCGCCGGTCGCCAGCGCGCTCCGCAATGCCGGCACGTCCAGCCGCGGATCGTGCGAGAAGACGAGGATCGCGTCGCGTGGGCCGAAGCTGCGACCGTCCAGCGCCCCGTCTGGCCAGCCGACGTGGACCGCCGCCGCGCGCGCGAACCGCGGCGCGCCCGCGAACTGCGCGCGGGGGTCGCTGATCGTGACCGCGTAGCCCAGCTCCTTCGCCAACGGCGCGAGTGCCGCCGAGAAGTCGATCGCGCCGAAGATCACCATCTGCGGCGGCGAGGCGAAGGAGCGCACGAAGACACGCAGCTCCGCCCCCAGCGTCGCGCCGTCGGCGCCGTAGGAGCGGATCGCCGTCACGCCCTGGTCCAGCAGTCCGCTGGCATCCCGTTCCATCGAGTGCCACAGCAGCCGCGGCCCCGTCCGATGACCGTGAAGTTGCTGCTGCTGAGCAACAGCAACTTCACGGGCATCCGGGATCACCGCGAGGGTGGCGCCGGCGGCGTCGCCATCCAGGACCGTCGCCAGGGCGGCGGGCACCCCAGCGCGAACGGCGGCGTAGGCGTCCGCCACGGCCGCGGCGTCACTGTCGCTCAACGCGTGGACGAAGACGTGGACGGTGCCGCCGCAGGTCAGGCCCGCGGTGCCGGCCAATTCATCCGATATCCCGTACGTGTGGACGGCCGCAGGACCGCCCGCCAGCACCGCCATCGCCTCGTGGACGACGGCCGACTCGACGCAGCCGCCGGTGATCGACCCTTCGATCGCGCCGTCGGCGGCGACGTACATCGCCGCGCCGACCGGCAGCGGCGCCGAGTCGGCGACCGCCACCAGGACCGCGCGTGCGACCTGCCGGCCCTCGGCCAGCCAGGCGCCGACGACGCCGGCCCGATCGCCGACGACGCTCAGCGCGCCGCCTCCTCCCCGGCCGCCTCGAGCACCAGGCGGACCTGGCGCTCGACGATCGGGGCGATCACCCGTTGGCCGGCGGCGCGCAGCGTGCCGGTGACGTGGACGCCGAGCTGCCAGGAGACGCGTGACGCGGCCGCGGAGTCGCCGGGCGCGATCTCCAGCAGCACGTCGAGGTCCACGCGCTGCTCGTCGGTGCGGCCCTCGACGCGGTAGCGCAAGGGGCCGTCGGCGGACGCCTCCGCGCTAGCCGCATCCGCGACGCCCGTGGACTCGAGCCGCTGCCACACCGTCCGCACGGGGATCTCGCCGAGCGCCAGCGCCGGGCGGATCGTGACGGCGAAGGAGCCCTCGGCCGGTCCGTCGGACCAGCCGAAGCGGTCGACGTTCGGCAGCGCGCGGCTGAGCGTCTCGGGGTCTTCGAGGACCGCGCGAACCGCGCCCGGCGCGGCGGCCAGCGCAACAGAGCCGGAGACGATCATCGCGACGTCACCGCGATCCCGCGGCCGCCGTCGGCGGCGCGCTCGTCGCCGTTGAGCAGCCGCCAGACGCGTTCGGTCGGGTTGTGCGAGTCGGTCACCACCGCACCAGTGTCGCGCAGCGCGTCCTGGAGTGCCGAGCAGACGGCGTGCAGCGGGGCGCCGCCGCCCTCGCCCATCCCCTTCGAGCCGGTCGGCGTGAACGGCGAGGGACAGGGCAGGTTGTCGGTCTTGAACATCGGCGTGTCCGGGCACGAGACGACGTGGTAGTCCCAGAAGGTGCCGTTGAGCAGCTGGCCGTCCTCGTCGTAGTCGAGCGTCTCCTGCAGCGCGGCGGCGATCCCGTGCGCGGCGGCGCCGTGGACCTGTCCCTCGACCACCTGCGGGTTGATCGGCGTGCCGCACTCGTCGACCGCGGAGTAGTCGAGGATTCTCGTCTGCCCGGTCTCCTCGTCGATCTCGACGACGCAGACGTGGATCTGACTGGCGTACGTCAGCGTCAGCGAGCCGCTCTTCGACTTCCAGTCGGGCACGCCGAACGGCGCGCGATACACGTGGCGGTGGTTGAGCGTGACGGCGTCGGCGACCTCGGGCGGCAGCGCGCCCTGGTTGGCGTAGACGTAGTTGGCGATCTCGGCGAAGGTCAGCGCGCGGTCCTCGTCGCCCTCGACCGAGACCGTCCCGCCGACCAGCAGCAGCTCGTCCGGGGTCGACTCCAGCACCGCGGCGGCGACCGTCAGCAGGTCGGCCTTGACGCGCTCGGCGGCGCCGAGCGCGGCGCCGATCCCCGTCACCGCGAACTGCGACGCGTAGGTGCCGGAGAAGGCGACGTAGGCGTTGCGGGCCGAGTCGGCGCCGGGGCGCACGAGCACCTCGCCGGGGGTGACGCCGAGCACGTCGGCGACGACCTGCGCCGTCGTCGTCTCGTGGCTCTGCCCCTGCGGCACCGTGCCGAGCGCGACCGAGATCTCGCCCTGCAGGTCGATCTTGCAGATCGCCGCCTCGCCGTTGCCGGAGAACGGCAGGTTCTTGTTGATGATGCGGGCCTGGCCGAAGTTCGAGGTGCCGGAGTCGAGCGTCGAGCCGATCCCGATCCCGATCCGCTTGCCGGTCCCCTCCGCGGCCTGTTGCGCCGCGCGCCATCTCGGCGCGTCGACCAGCTCGAGCGCACGGTCGAGCATCGCGTGGTAGTCGCCGGAGTCGTAGACGCAGCCGTTGGGCGTGGTGTACGGGAACTCGTCGCGGCGGATGTAGTTGCGCTTGCGCAGCTCGACCGGGTCGAATCTCAGCTCGGCCGCGACGAGGTCGACGATCCGCTCGACCAGCCACAGGTGCTGCAGGCGCGAGTAGCCGCGGTTGGGCCCGACCGGCGTCTTGTTCGTGACGACCGACTTGTAGTCGACCTGGAGGTGCTTGAAGCGGTAGCAGCCGGGCAGCACCTGGCTGAAGATCACGCCGCCGAGCGGCTCGTAGCGCATGAAGGCGCCGACGTCGTCGAAGGCGTTCGCCTTGAAGCCGAGGATCTCGCCGTCGGCCATCACCGGCACCTCGATGTCGAGGAAGGTGCGCTCGTTGCCGTGACAGGAGCCGATCAGGTGCTCGTGACGGTACTCGGTCCACTTCGCCGGCCGGCCGGCCTTGCGCGACAGCAGCGCCAGCGCCGTCAGGTACGTGTAGCTCGTCAGCTTGAGGCCGAAGGCGCCGCCGATGTCCTGCGATCTGAACATCAGCTGGTCGGAGCGGACGCCGAGCGCCGGCGCCATGAACAGCGCCGCGAACTGCGGCATCTGGTTGTTCGAGTCGATCTGGATCGTGCCGGTGCCGGGATCCCAGTTGACGACGGCGGCGTTGCACTCCAGCGGCGTCGAGGAGAAGCGGTGGAAGTGCAGCCGCGGGATTCTCACGACGTGGTCTGCGCGCTCGATCGCCCAGTCGACGTCGCCGAAGTCGTAGACGCCGTGCCAGCCGACGTTGGAACCCATCTCGGTGTGGACCCGCGGGCTCTCGTCGTCGGCGGCCTGCACCGCTTCGAGCACGTGCGGCAGGCGCGCGTACTCGACCTCGACGAGCGCGGCGGCGTCGCGTGCCAGCTCGCGTGACTCGGCCAGCACGGCCGCGACCGGCTCGCCCTGGTAGCGGACCTTGCCGACCGCCATCGCGAAGTCCTTCGCGCGGCCGCCCGGCTCCGGCGCGATCTGCGTGTAGCGGTCGGTCAGCTGCCGCACCTCCTCGCCGGTCAGCGTCGCGTAGACGCCCTCGACCGCGAGCGCCTTCGAGACGTCGACGTCGACGATCTCGGCGTGCGCGTACGGCGAGCGGACGAAGTGGACGTGGCCCATCCGGTGCATCCAGACGTCGTCGGCGAACTGGCCCTGGCCCTTCAGCAGGCGGCCGTCCTCCTTGCGCGGGATCGACTGCCCGACGCTCGCCGGGCGCGTCGCCGGCGACTGCCACGTCTCGATTCTGGTGGCGCTCATGCGGTGTGCCCGTCGTAGTCCTCGGGGAGCGTGCCGGCCACGTCCTGGACGGCGCGCACGATGTTGACGTAGCCGGTGCAGCGGCAGACGTTGCCCTTCAGCCCGCGGCGGATCTCGTCCTCGCCGGGCGCCTCCTGCTCTCTCAGCAACGCGGTCGCCGACATCAGCATCCCCGGCGTGCAGTAGCCGCACTGGAGCGCATGGTGGCGGGTGAACGACGCCTGCAGTCTGTCGGGCGGGCCGAGCGGCTCCGAGAGCGACTCGACCGTCTCGATCTCGCGCCCGTCGGCCTGCGCGGCGAGCTGCATGCAGCTCTTGACCGCCTTGCCGTCGACGATCACCGTGCAGGCGCCGCAGTTGCCGGAGTCGCAGCCGATGTGGGTGCCCTTCAGCCCCAGCGTCTCGCGCAGGTAGTGGACGAGCAGCTGGCGGCCGAGCACGACCGACTCGTGCCTCTCGCCGTTGACGACGACCTCGATCGGATGGGCGCTGTCGGACACGTCAAGCCTCCTTCGTGGTCGCCGCGGAGATGACCGCTCTGCGGGCCATCACGCGTGCCATCGCGGTGCGGTACTGGGCCGTCGCGTGGACGTCGGCCGGCGGGTCGAACGCCTCGCCGGCGAGCTTCGCGGCCGCGGCGATCGCGTCGCGCGTCGCGGGGCCGCCGATCAGCGCCGCCTCCATCGCCGGCTGGCGGACCGGCACCGGGCCGCAGCCGAGCGCGACGCGTGCGGCGGTGATCGTTCCGCTGCCGTTGCCGTCGCGGGACTGCACGCGCACGAGCGCGCTCGCGCGCGCGAGCGCCCACGAGTCGATCCCGACCTGCAGCGATTCGTAGCCGACCGCCTCACCGTCCGCCAGCGGCGGCAGCAGCACCTCGGTCAGCAGCTCGCCCGGCTCCAGCGCCGTCATGTACGGCGCGAGGTAGAACTGCTCCGCGGCGATCTCGCGCGTGCCGGCGGGGCCCTGCACGACCAGGCGCGCGTCGAGCGCGACCAGCAGCGGCGGGAAGTTCGAGGTCGGGTCGCCGAGGCAGACGTTGCCGCCGAGCGTGCCGCGGGCGCGCACCTGCCGGTCAACGATGCGAGAGGTCATAGCGGCGGTGACGGCATGCCGCTCGCGCACGAGGGCGTTGCCGGCCAGCTCGTCGTAGGTCAGCGCGGCGCCGAGCCGCAGCGTGCCGTCGGGCTCCTCGGCGACCTGGCGCAGCTCCTCCAGGCGCGAGACGTCGACGAGCGCGGCGGGATGGACGATCCGCAGCTTGAGCGCGTTGAGCAGCGTCTGCCCGCCGGCCAGCACGCGCGCGTTGCGCTCGGCCGCGAGCGCGTCGATCGCCTCCGCGACCGTCGCGGGGCGGATGTACTCCAGCTCCGGCAGCAGCACGGGCTACTCGCTCTCAGGCGTCGCGGCGGGCTCCGGGGCGGCCGGGGCGGGCGCGGCCGAGGCGCGCTCGGGCGCGGCCTCGACGACCTGGCCGGGCAGCGCGATCGCGGTGCTCGCCTGCGCCACGAGCGTGACGCGGTCGCCGGTCTCGACGCCCTCCGGCACGCGCGCGATGATCCGCACGCTGCGCTCGCCGACCTCGGCGTGGACGGCCGCCAGGCGGACCGCCTCCTGGTCGAGCCAGTTGCCCCACGGCAGCTGACGGCGCTTGAAGACCGGGCGGCGGACGGTCACCTCGGTGACGATCCCGCTGTCGGCGAGCGTGCGCGTCCAGTCGTTGGCGCCGCACTCGGGGCAGAGGATCCGCGGCGGGTAGGCGAGGTGGCCGCAGACCGAGCACTTGGGGACTGTGAAGGGTGCGCTCACCGGATCAGCCTCCGCGCCGTTCCAACACAGCCGCGTTGTGGCAGGCGCCGTGCGTGTAGAGGACCATGCCGTAGCCGGTCGCGAGCGCCAGCTCGGCGTCGGGGACCTGCCGCTCGCCGGCCGTGCCGCGCAGCTGCTGGACCGCCTCGGCGAGGCCGTGCATGCCGCCGGAGGCGCCGGCCTGACCGGCCGAGAGCTGGCCGCCGGAGGTGTTCACGGGCCACATCTCCTCGAGGATCGTCTTGTGCAGGTAGCGCTTGACGTCGTCGTCGGGGATCACCCCGAGGTCGGCGAGCTGGACCAGCACCATGACGGGATAGTCGTCGTAGATGTGCGCGCTGTCGAGGTCCTCGGGACGGGCGCCGGCCGCGGCCCACAGGTCGTCCCTGAACTGGGCGAAGCCGGAGTGGATCCCGTCGCCCTCCTGCTGGTCGTGGTTGTGCAGCGCGCGGATCGCGCGGACGCCGGCGTGCGGGCCCTTCAGTCTCGCGGCGCGCTCGGGCGTCGTGACGACGATCGCGTCGCCGCCGGAGACGATCGGGACGCAGTCGAAGCGCGTCAGCGGCGGGGCGATCGGGACCGACTCCATGTACTCGGCGAGCGTCATCGCTCTGCGGTAGACGGCGGCCGGGTTTCTGCCGGCCCACGCCCGCTGCGCCAGCGGGATGCAGCCGAAGTCCTCGCGCTCGAGCCCGTGCAGGCGGCCGTAGCGCTCGGTCAGAAAGGCGAAGAGGGCGTTGGGACCGTTCAGCGGCAGCGGCGCGAGGTAGTCGCGCGCGACGCGGTTGTAGCGATCGGTCATCAGGTGGAACTCGCGCTTCTCCATGCGGTCGCCGGCCGCCAGCACGATCGTCTCGGCGTCGCCGGCCTCGATCGCGCGGACGGCGTGCTGGAGCATGTTGATCGCGCTCGCGCCGCCGTTGGAGTCCTCCATCACCCAGCGCACGGTCATGCCGAGCTTCCAGGTCAGGTCGATCGCGTGGTCGGGCGCCAGCGAGAAGGAGGCGATCCCGAGGCCGTCGACCTCGTTCTTGTGGATCCCGGCGTCGGCGAGCGCCGCCACGACCGCCTCCGCGATGAACGTCTCCGTGCGCCGCTCGACGCCGGGATGGCGCTCGTAGACGGCCGAGCCCGCACCGACGATGACGGGTGCCGGGGCAGTCGTGACTCTCTCTCGTTCCACCATCTCGCCGAACCCTACCATGGCTTTGATCAAATGTCAGACTTGGCGTGACAGCTTCCGCCACCGTCTGGCTGCGACGGCGGCACGTCGAGCGCGGGGTTGCGGTCGAAGAAGCCCCACGGCTTCAGCTCGAAGCCGATCCGCGCGACCGGCATCACCGGCCAGTCCTCCGGTCGCGGCACGTGGTGGTGGTTCATCGTGTACCAGAGCACGACGTCCTCGTCGTCGAGCGAGCGGTCGGCCTGGACCCACGCGGGCAGCCCCTCGCCGCCGGGGTGCTGGTAGGGGTACTCGCCAGCCGGATAGCGCTCCGCGGCGTCGTGGCGCGTGACCCACAGGTGGTGCTCGACAAAGCCGGCGCGCTTGGTCAGCGCGGAGCCGGGCTGCGCGAACGGGACGGTGTTGTCGCCCGGGATCAGCTTGTACGCGACCGGCTCGCCGACGGCGTTGCGCGATGACGGGTTGGTCACCAGCCAGCCGCGCGCGCTCGCCGCGTCGAGCCGGCGGCGCGCCTCCAGCTCGCTGGCGAGCGTCCGCTTGACCGTCCGCCAGGCGTTGCCGTGCGGGTTCTCCGGCCCGGGCGGGACGGCCTCCGTGTGGACCTCGACGACGGCGTTGCCGGGCCCGTCGACGTCCATGTCGAGGCGGGCGCAGAAGACGTGCTGGTGGTTGATGCCGCCGAGGTTCGGCGCCAGCATCGCGCCGAACCGCGGCCGCTCCCCGTCGAGCAGCGCCTGCGTCGCGACGATCCCCGTCGCCTTCACCTCGGAGGCGATCACGCCGTCCTGATGCAGGTACCAGAAGAAGCCGTACTCGTAGTTGCCGACCGTCACGAAGCTGGAGACGACCAGCCGCCGGCCGCGCCGCACCTCGACCTCGCCGGTGCGGAAGTCGGTGTGCTTCCACAGCACGCCGTTGTCCTCCTCGTGCAGGCAGATCGCGTTCGGGATCGTCACGGCGCTGCCGTCGGAGGCGGCGTAGTGGCCGTCGAAGTAGCGGATCGCGCCGAGGCAGTCGCAGCCGAGCGTGAGCGCGTTCGTGAGCGTGCCGACGTTGAACTCGCCGATGTCGAGCGGCGACATGTAGAAGCGATCGGGATCGGCGTACGGCACGACCATCTCGGCGTAGGAGGCGCGGTGCAGCACCGGCCGCACGCGCTCGCCGTCCTCGTAGGCGACGTGGTGGAGCACGAGCCCCTCGCGCGGCGTGAAGCCGACGCGCAGCCGCCACTTCTGCCAGCGCACCTCGTGGCCCTCGACGGTGAACGACGGCCCGTCGGGCTGCGTGATGCGGATCTCGCGCACGTCGTCGCGCAGCGGGCCGACGCGGTCGGCGCGGTACTCGCCCTCCTCGGCCGGGAGCGGGACGGGATCGCGGTCCTCGAAGTGGACGAACTCCCCCGTGTCGACGTCGACCAGGCCGAAGACCCCTTGCAGCGGCCGCGCGTAGGCGTTGCCGCCGGGGCTCGGGCGCACGAACGCGAGGATGCGCGCGAGGCGGCGGCCGCCCTGCTCCTCCGGGAGGCCGTGGTAGCCGGCGGCGACCGGGTCGACGTCGACGATCGCGGGGTCCTCGACGCCGCGGCGCTCGAGCGCGGCGACGAACTGCGGCGCCGCGCGCACCGCCGCCTCGACGGCGAGGAACTCCTCCGCGGTCAGCTGCGCCTGCACGCCCTCCAGCTCGCGCCAGTCGGTCAGCGCGCCGGCGCCGAGGTCGACGAGCGCCTCGATCGTGCGCCTGCTCGCGGCGTCGCGCAGGACGACCTCGGCCCGACGCGGCGCGGTCGCGGCGTCGATCCCCTTCGCCGGCTCGCGCGGCGAGATCGAGACGAAGCGGACCGCCTCGCCGAGCGGGCGAGCGGCGCGCACGATCGCCGCCGCGGCCTCGATCTCGGCGGGCGTCAGCGGATCGAGCGGATGCGGGGTGGCGGGCGGCGCGGCGGCGGGCGGGGCGGGCGCGTGAGCGTGGTCCGAGCAGGTCATGCTCTTCAGAAGATCAACGAACTATCCATCTGTCAAGTTTGCCGATGGCGTCCTGTCCATCTGTCAAGTTCGCTTTCGACCAGCGGAACTTGACAGGTGGATAGTTTGCGGCGTAGCGTGATCGGCGTCCCGTTTGATCATTGATTCCGGCACACTCAGGAGAGGTCCGGGAGAGGGAGCGATGACCAGCACCACGCCATCCGGCCCGTTGCACGAGCCGACACCGGTCGTCTCCACCGCCGCCCCCGAGGCCGGCGGAAGCCGCCTCGCGCCCGGCTCGCTGACCGCGCCGCACATCGTCTTCATGGTGATCGCCGCCGCCGCGCCGATGGCGGTGATCGTCGCGATCGTGCCGATCGCCTTCGCGCTCGGCAACGGCCCCGGCACGCCCGGGATGTTCCTGATCGCGGCGCTGACGCTCGCGCTCTTCTCCGTCGGCTACACGCGGGCGATCCCTTACGTCCGCAACGCCGGCGCCTTCTACGCCTACATCACGCAGGGCCTCGGCCGGCCGGTCGGCCTCGTCGCCGCCTACACCGCGATGGTCTGTTACACCGCGCTCTCCGCCGCGACCTGCGGCGCGCTCGCCTTCTTCGCCGCCGACACCGCCGAGCGGCTGCTGGGGATCTCGCTGAGCTGGGAGGTGTGGGCCGCGCTCGCGATCGGCCTCACCGCCCTGCTCGGCTTCCGCCGCATCACGCTGACCGCGCGCGTGCTCGGCGTCGCGCTGCTGCTGGAGGTCGCCGTCCTGCTCGTGCTCGACGTCGCGATCCTGCTCGACCGCGGCCCCGGCGCCTTCTCGCTGGAGGTGTTCGCGCCGGGCAACGTCTTCGGCGGCGTCGTCGGCGTCGCGGTGATCTACGCCTTCTCCTCGTTCCTCGGTTTCGAGGGCACCGCGATCTACGCCGAGGAGGCGGCCGATCCGCAGCGCACCGTCCCGCGCGCGACCTACGCGGCGGTCGCCGTCGTCGGCATCTTCTACGTGCTGACGACGTGGGCGCTGCTGGCCGGCGCCGGCGTCGACCAGGCCGCCGCGACCGCGATGGAGGACCCCGGCGGCTTCGTCTTCGCGCTCAGCGACCAGTTCATCGGCTCGGCCTCGACCGACGTCCTCAACGTCCTGATCGTGACCAGCTCCTTCGCCGCCGTGCTCGCGTTCCACAACGCCGCCTCGCGCTACTTCTACGCGCTCGCGCG
The DNA here is from genome assembly GCF_033542075.1 of Conexibacter stalactiti. Lineage (NCBI taxonomy): Bacteria > Bacillati > Actinomycetota > Thermoleophilia > Solirubrobacterales > Conexibacteraceae > Conexibacter > Conexibacter stalactiti. The sequence goes on along the minus strand of NZ_JAWSTH010000108.1, from coordinate 4,952 downwards.
CGACGGCTTCCTGCCCTCCGCGCTGGCGAAGACCCACCCGCGCCACCAGTCGCCGTACGTCGCCGGGATGGTGCAGGTGACGGTGCTGGCGCTGATCGTCGCCGGCTTCGCGATCGCCGGCCTCGACCCGCTGACCAACCTCTCGACCGCGATGACGGGCTTTGGCGCCGTCGGCCTGATGGCGCTGCTGGCCGTCACCTCGCTCGCGGTGCTCGTCTTCTTCTGGCGCCGCGGCGAGCGCGGCTGGGCGGTCACCGTCGCGCCGGCGCTGGCGACCGCGGGCCTCGCCGCCGCGACCGTGCTGGCGCTCGTCAACTACCCCTCGCTGACCGGGAGCACCTCGAACGTGATCAACAACCTGCCGTGGCTGCACCTGCTCGTGATCGCCGCCGCGCTCGCGGTCGCCTTCTGGATGCGCGCCAATCGCCCCGCCAGATACGCCGCGATGGGCACGACCCGGGTCGACGGATGAGCGCGCCCGAGTCGCTCGCCGCGCGCCTCGACGCCGCCGCCGCGGCCGTGATGCCCGACGTGATCGCCTGGCGCCGCCACCTCCACGCCCACCCCGAGCTGTCGTACGAGGAGCACGAGACGTCGGCCTTCATCCGCGCGCGGCTGGAGGCGATCGGCGGCTTCGAGATCTCGCGGCCGACGCCGACGAGCGTGCTGGCGGAGCTGCGCGGCGGGCGGCCGGGGCCGACGCTGGCGATCCGCTCCGATCACGACGCGCTGCCGATCGAGGAGGCGACCGGGCTGCCATTCGCCTCGACGCGGCCGGGCGTGATGCACGCCTGCGGACACGACGGCCACACCGCGATCGCGCTCGGCGCCGCGACGGTGCTGGCGGGGGTCGCCTCCGAGCTGCCCGGCGCGGTGCGGTTCCTCTTCGAGCACGGTGAGGAGGCGCTGCCGGGCGGTGCCTCGCAGCTCGTCGCCGCCGGCGCGATGGAGGGCGTCGACCGCGTCATCGGCCTGCACCTGTGGGCGCTCGACGAGGTCGGCACGGTCGCGATCCGGCCGGGGCGCGTGATGGCCGCCTGCGATGTCTTCCGCATCGTCGTGCGCGGTCGCGGCGGCCACATCGGCGTGCCGCAGAACGCCCTCGACCCGGTCGCGATCGGCGCGCAGATCGTCACCAACCTGCAGCACATCGTCGCACGCGAGGTCGATCCGCAGGAGATCGCGATCGTCGGCGTGACCGAGTTCCACGCCGGCGACTCGGTCGGCGTGATCCCCGACACGGCGGAGCTGACCGGCGGCGCGAACATGTTCTCGCCGGCCGTGCAGGATCTGATCGAACGGCGCATCGGCGAGATCGCGCGCGGGATCTGCGCCGCGCACGGCGCGACGTGCGACTACGAGTACACGCGCGGCTACGCGGCCGTCGTCAACGATGCGGCGACGACTGCGGTGGTGGAGCGAACGGCGCGGGCGCTGTTCGGCGACGAGGCGGTCGGGCCGGGCGAGCTGGTGCTGGCCGGCGAGGACTTCTCGGCGCTGCAGGCGTGCGCGCCGGGGACGTTCGTGCTGCTCGGCGCGCGCAACGCGGCGCGCGGGATCGCCCACGACCACCACCATCCGCGGTTCGACGTCGACGAGGACGCCTTCCCGCTGGGCGTGCGGCTGTTCGCGCACGCGGCGGTGGCGCTGCTGAGCGCAGGCGGCGCGGGCGGCGCGGGCGCGGCGGGCACGTGAGCCCGCTGGCGCACGTCGGGCCGCTGCCGGTCGAGGAGTTCGCGTACGCGGCGCCCGCGCTGCTGCTGGCGCTGCCGCTGCTGCGCGCGCGTCTGCGCGAGCGGCGGGTACTCTGGGCGCGATGGCCGAGCCGCACGGAGACGCGACGACCCGTCCGCCGTACGCCGAAGGGCGCGACGCGCTGCTCGACGCCGCCGCCCGCGTCGTCGCGCGCGACGGCTTCCGCGGACTGACGTACCGCTCCGTCGCGCAGGAGGCCGGCACCACCCACGGCCTCGTCTCCTACCACTTCAGATCGCGCGACCGGCTGATCCACGAGACGGCGATGAAGGCCCGTCGCGAAGCGATCGAGGGCTCCGCGCTGGAGCCGGCCAGCGGCCGCGTCGAGGAGTTCGCCGACCACCTGTCGAGGCTCGCGACCGAAGCCCCCGAGGGGCAGGTCTTCCAGTTCGAGCTGGCGCTGGAGGCCCGCCGCCGCGCGGAGCTGGAGCCGGAGGTGCGCGCGCTCTACGAGGAGTACTACGCCGTCACCGCGAGGGCGCTGAGCGCGATCGGCGTCGCCGACCCCTCCCCCGCGCTCGTGCGGCTCGTCTTCGCCGCGCTCGACGGCCTCACGCTCCAGCAGCTGATCTTCGACAGACCGGCCGACACCGAGGCCGCGGTCGCGGAGCTGCAGACGCTGCTGCGGGGGCTGGCCCCCTAGGAGTCGCGTCTGGAGAGGCCGGCGAGCAGCTCACCGGGCTCGACGTCGAGCGCGTCGGCGAGCTTCACGAGCGTCAGGATCTTCGGCTCGCGCGTGCCGCGCTCCATCTTGCTGATCTCACCCGAGGTCGCGCCGCTGACGTGACCGAGCTGCTCCTGCGTCAGCCCGCGCCTGATCCGCGTCGCGCGCAGGTTGGCCGCGAACGGCCCCAGCTCGGCTGACGAGAGTCTTCCCACCAGTGAGATCCTGCTGGTGGTTTCCCACTTTCTCAATGCATTGAGCCACTAGCGGCATGGCACCAGTTGTGGAGTGCGCGGAATGCCGCGCGGGGCGAGCGGTCGTCGCGTTACTCCACCACCTCGTGGAATGGCGCCAGCGCGCGGCGGTCGATCGTCAGTCTCAGCACGTCGAAGCGGTTGTAGTGGCCGGCGACGTCGTGGAAGAGGCGGCCGTCGACCGTGGCGGAGGGGTCGCAGTCGGCATAGACGATCCCCGGCTCGTCGCGCAGCGAGGCGATCCAGTCGCCGTCGGGGCCGATCACGCCGGAGATGCAGTTCCACACGTCCGGCAGGTACTCGACCTCGAGCCGCTCGCACAGCTCAGGCGTGCCGAACTCCTGGCTGACGACGTTGTAGAGCCGGCCCTCGTAGGCGTGCGCGGCGGCCGGCAGGTAGACGTCGTTGGTGTTCTCGTGGGCGCCGCCGAGCGGCGCGCACGAGGGGAAGTTGGCGACGTGAACCCGCTCGCCCTGCGCCAGCAGCGCGTAGCGCGCGAGCGTGTTGACGTTCTCGCCGCAGTTGAGCGTGCCGAGCGGGCCGTGCGGGGTCGGGAAGACCGACAGCGTCGAGCCGTCGCCGCCGGTCCAGATCGCCCGCTCGGTCCAGGTCGGGACGAGCTTGCGGTGCTTGCCGAGGTAGCCCTCGGGGCCGAAGACGAGGTTGGTGTTGTAGAGCGTGCCGACGCGGCCGGGGTCGCGCTCGGTGACGCCGACGACCGCTGTCACGCCGGCGTCGATCGCCGCCCGCTCAAGCGCGCTGACCGACGGCCCCGGCACCTCGACCGCCTCGTCGTGCAGCCGCCGGTGCCAGCGCGCGCCGTCGCGCAGCGCGCGCGTGAAGATCCAGTACGGGAAGCCGGGCACGAACGACTCCGGCAGCGCGACCAGCTGCGCGCCGCCGCGGCCGGCCTCCGCGATCAGCGCGCAGGCCTTCTCGGTCGAGCCGGCGCGGTCGAGCCAGACGCTCGACTCCTGCACGGCGGCGGCGCGGAACGGCGGGGGCGTGGTCACGAGGGGCTCCTGTCGGCAAGGGAACGATTGATCGCGAAGCCGCCCAGCTCGGCCTCCAGCAGCGCGGCGGCGGCGAGCGCGAGGTCATCGCGGAAGGCCGGCGCGGCGACCTGCACCGCCAGCGGCAGCCCCGCCTCCCGCGCGACCGGGACCGCCGCGCTCGGCAGCCCGGCGACGGCGTTGACGTGGACGTATTCGAACGCCGCGTAGTGGAGGTAGTCCTCCTGCGCGATGCCGGCCGGAGGCGTGCCGTGCAGCGGCGCAGGGCCGGCGACGACGGGGCTGATCACGACGTCGTACGCGGCGGCCGTCGCGCGAACCTGCGCGCGGAAGGCGTGGATCTCGCGCAGGAGGGCGAAGTACGCGCCGGCGGTTGTGCCGGGTGCGCCGCGATCTGTGTCAGCTGCGCCGCGGTTTGTGTCAGATGCGCCGCGGTTGGTGTCAAGAGAGCCGCGATCAGCGTCACCCGCGCCGCGATCTGCGCCGGGCGCACCGGCCGCCGCGTCGAGCAGCGCCTGGAACTGCCAGTGGTGACGGCCCGCGCCGGCGACGGCTGCGCGCATGCCGGCGCCGCCGTCGGCGCCCGCGGCGGCGAAGAACAGCTCGGTCGCGCTGCGGCCACCGGGCGCGACCGGCGGCGCGATCTGCTCGACCTCGCAGCCGGCGCGGGCGAACGCCTCGACCGCGGCGCGCACGGCGGCGCGCGTGCCGGGCGTCGTCGCGGGGACGGCGGGATGGTCGTCGTAGAAGGCGACGCGCAGGGCGGTCGGGTCGACGGCGCGCCAGTCGCGCAGCGGCACGTCGACGGCGTAGGGATCGATCCCGTCGGCGCCGGCGAGCACCGCCAGCAGCAGGCCGAGGTCCTCGACGTGGCGCGCCATCGGGCCGACGCAGGTGAAGTCGAGCGTGCCGGCGGCGCGCGTCGGCGGCCAGAGGCCGGTCTCGGCGGTGCGGCCGGTCGTCGGGCGCAGGCCGACGGTGCCGCAGTAGTGCGACGGCACGCGGATCGAGCCGCCGCCGTCGGTGCCGAGGCCGGCGATCGACGCGTCGGCGCCGAGCAGCGCTCCCTCGCCGCCGCTCGAGCCGCCGGGCGTGCGGTCGAGGTCGAGCGGGTTGCGCGTCAGCCCGTGGACGACGTTGTCGGTCTCGAACGAGCTGCACAGCTCCGGCACGTTGGTCTTCAGCAGCGGGATCGCGCCGGCCGCGCGCAGCCGCGCGACCGTCGTGGCGTCGCGCGTCGCGGCGGCCGCGCCGGCGCGCGCGAGC
>NZ_JAWSTH010000107.1:0-21604 GCF_033542075.1 Conexibacter stalactiti | reverse complement strand
CGGCGCGGCGGGCGGCGGCGCGGCGGGCGGCGGCGCGGCGGGCGCGGGCGAGACGCTCGCGCTCGACGGCGGCCTGCTGACCGCCGGGATGATCGACCTGCAGCTCAACGGCGCCGTCGGCGTCGACTTCGCGGACGCCGACGCCGACGGCTGGCGCCGTGTCGCCGCGCACGTCGCCGCCCACGGCACGACCGCCTTCTGCCCCACCTTCATCACCGCACCGGTGGAGAGCCAGCGCGCTGCGATAGCGGCGACCGCGGTGGCGATGGGCGCGTTGGGGGCCGGCGCCGGCGCGGCTGACGCAGAGCGCGGCGCAGGTGATGCAAAGCGTGGCGCGCTTGACGCAGAGCGTGGCGCGGACGCGCCCGTCGCGCTGCCGCTCGGGGCGCATCTCGAAGGTCCCTTCCTCTCCCCCCTGCGCCCCGGCGCGCACGATCCGGCGCTGCTGCGCGAGCCGAGCGCCGCCGCGCTCGACGCGCTGCTCGACGGCGCCGACCTCTCCGCGCTGGCGATCGTGACGCTCGCGCCCGAGCTGCCCGGCGCGGCCGCGGCGATCGCGCGGCTGACCGCCGCCGGCGTCACCGTCTCGCTCGGTCACAGCGAGGCGACCGCGGCCGCGACCGCCGCCGCCGCGCGGCAGGGCGCGCGCCTCGTCACCCACCTCTTCAACGCGCAGCGCGCCTTCAGCCACCGCGAGCCGGGCCTTCCGGCGCGCGCTCTCGTCGACGAGCTGCTCGTCAGCGGGCTGATCGCCGACCTCCAGCACGTCGCGCCCGACGCCGTGCGGCTCGCCTTCGCCGCCGCGCCCGGCCGCATCGCGCTCGTCTCCGACGCCGTCGCCGCGGCCGGGATGGCGCCCGGCCCGTTCAGGATCGGCAACGTCGAGGCGTTCGCGCGCGCCGACGGGCCGCCGACGCTCGCCGACGGCACGCTCGCCGGCTCCGCGCTTCACCTCGACGAGGCGGTCCGCAACGCCGTCGCGCTCGGGATCGACCGCGCGACCGCGCTGACCGCCGCGACCGCCGTCCCCGCCGCCGCGCTCGGCGACGCCAGCCGCGGCGAGCTGGCCGCCGGCCGCCGCGCCGACCTCGTCTGGTGGGACGACGAGCTGCACGTGCGCGCCGTCTGGATCGGCGGCCGCCGCATCGACCTTCCCGCGCCCGCCGCCGCATCCGGCGCGGGCCGATCCGCTCCCCCCGTCTGATCCGACCCGACCGCAGGAGGCAGCAATGGCCAGCATCGTCTTCGAGGGCGTGACCAAGCGCTATCCCGACGGCACCGAAGCCGTCACCTCACTCGACCTGACGGTGCACGACGGCGAGCTGGCGATCCTCGTCGGCCCGTCGGGTTGTGGCAAGTCGACCGCATTGCGGATGGTCGCCGGACTCGAAGAGGTCAGCGACGGCCGCATCGTGCTCGACGGCGACGACGTCACCAAGCGCTCCCCCAGCGACCGCGACATCGCGATGGTCTTCCAGAACTACGCGCTGTACCCGCACATGACGGTCGCGCAGAACATGTCGTTCGCGCTGCGCCTCAACGGCACCTCGAAGGCCGACACCGCGACGAAGGTGCGCGAGGCGGCGACGACGCTCGGGCTGGAGAGGCTGCTGGAGCGCAAGCCGGCGCAGCTGTCGGGCGGTCAGCGCCAGCGCGTCGCGATGGGCCGCGCGATCGTGCGCGAGCCGAAGGCCTTCCTGATGGACGAGCCGCTCTCCAACCTCGACGCGAAGCTGCGCGTGCAGACGCGGATGGAGATCGCGCGCCTGCAGCGGCGCCTGCGGTCGACCATGCTCTACGTCACCCACGACCAGGTCGAGGCGATGACGCTCGGCGACCGCGTGATCGTGATGCGCGCCGGCAGACTGCAGCAGGCCGGCGCGCCCGGCGAGCTGTTCAACAGCCCCGCCAACGTCTTCGTCGCCGGCTTCATCGGCTCGCCCGCGATGAACCTCGTCGGCGCGCGGATCGAGCAGGACGCGGTCGTGCTGCCGTTCGCGCGCGTGCCGCTGACACGCGAGCGCCGTGCCCAGCTCGACCTGCGCGACGGCGAGCCGCTGATCGCCGGCGTGCGGCCGCACGCCTTCAGGGAGGTCGCGAGCGGCGCCCCCGCGACCTCCGGCGACAGCGCGACCTTCACCGCCACCGTCGAGGTGCTCGAAGCGCTCGGCGCCGAGTCGTTCGCGGCGCTGCCGATCGAGCGCGGCGTCGTCGACGACGCCCGCCTCGACGAGCTGGCCGGCACGAGCGAGGCGCAGCACGGGATGCTGACGGTGCGGCTGGAGGCGGTCTCCCCGGCCGCCGTCGGCCAGCCGCTCACGCTCGCGCTCGACGGCGCCGCGCTGCACCTCTTCAGCGCCGCCGACGGACGCAACCTGGAGCGTTAGCGCTCCGCCAGCTCGGCCGCGGCGTCGATGATCATGTCCTCCTGGCCGCCGACGATCCGGCGGCGGCCCAGCTCCATCAGCACCGCGCGCGGCTCGACGCCGAACTTCGCCGCCGCGCGCTCGGCGTGCAGCAGGAACGACGAGTAGACGCCCGCGTAGCCGATCGACAACGCGGTGCGGTCGATGATCTGCGGCCGCGCCATCAGCGGCGCGACGACCTCCTCGGCGACGTCCATCAGCGGGAACAGCTCGACCGCCGTCTCCAGCCCGGAGCGCTCCAGCGCCGCCGCCAGCACCTCCAGCTGCGCGTTGCCGGCACCGGCGCCGAGGCCGCGCAGCGAGCCGTCGAGCCAGCTCGCGCCGGCGTCGGCGGCGGCGAGCGCGTTGCCGACGCCGCAGCCGAGGTTGTTGTGCGCGTGGAAGCCGACCGCCGTCTCGGGCCGCAGCGCCTCGCGCAGCGCGCTGACCCGCTCGGCCGCCGTGCGCGGGACGAGCGCGCCGGCCGAGTCGACGATGTAGACGACGGTCGCGCCGTAGGACTCCATCAGCCGCGCCTGCGCCGCCAGCTCGGCCGGGCCGATCATGTGGCTCATCATCAGGAAGCCGATCGCCTGCATCTCGTGCTCCGCGGCCCAGGCGATGTGCTGCTCGGCGATGTCGGCCTCGGTGCAGTGGGTCGCCACGCGCGCGATCGAGGCGCCGAGCGCCTGCGCGCGCCGCAGCCGTCTGAGCGTGCCGATCCCGGGCAGCAGCAGCGCCGCGATGCGCGCGCGCGAGACCGCCCCAGCCGCCGCCTCGATCAGCGCGTCGTCGGAGAAGGCGGCGCGGCCGTATTGGATCGAGGAACCGCCGACGCCGTCGCCGTGCGAGACCTCGAGCGCGTCGACGCCGGCGCGATCGAGCCCGGCCGCGACGGCCGCGACCTGCTCGGGCGTGAAGCTGTGCCCGACCGAGTGCATCCCGTCGCGCAAGGAGGAGTCGACGAGCGTGATCATGCCGTCGCCTCCGCCCCGCGCCCCGCCAGCAGCCGCTCCGCGACCCGCTCGCCGACCTCCGCCGCCGCGGCCGTCATCACGTCGAGGTTGCCGGCGTAGGGCGGCAGGAAGTCGCCCGCGCCCTCGACCTCCAGCAGCACCGTGACGAGCTCGCCGTCGACGTCGCAGAGCCGCAGCCGCACGCCCGGCACGTACCTGCGCATCCGCTCCAGCATCTCCAGCACGGAGGTCTCGATTGCGCCGGCGTCGGGGCGGCGCACCTGCGCGAAGACGGTGTCGCGCATCAGGATCGGCGGCTCGGCCGGGTTGAGGATGATGATCGCCTTGCCCTCGTCGGCGCCGCCGACGCGCTCGAGCCCGCGCGCCGTCGTCTCGGTGAACTCGTCGATGTTCTGGCGCGTGCCGGGGCCGGCGCTGCGCGAGGAGATCGTCGCGACGATCTCGGCGTAGGCGACGTCGGCGACGCGGTCGATCGCGTGCACCATCGGGATCGTCGCCTGCCCGCCGCACGTGACCATGTTGAGGTCGGGCGCATCGAGGTGCTCGTCGAGGTTGACGCATGGCACGACGTACGGCCCGAGCGCCGCGGGCGTGAGGTCGACGCAGACCTTGCCGGCGGCCGTCAGCCGCGGCGCGCTCTCGCGGTGGGGTCTGGCGCCGGTCGCGTCGAAGACGAGCGCCACGTCGTCGCGCTCGAGCACCGCGTCGAGGCCGCGCGAGCTGGTCTCGACGCCGAGCTCGCGCGCCCGCGCAAGGCCCGGCGAGTCGTCGTAGACGCCGACCATCAGCGCCGTCTCGATCGCCGCGCTGCGCTGCAGCTTGACGAGCAGGTCGGTGCCGATGTTGCCCGGCCCCAGCACCGCTGCCTTGATGCCCATCGATCCCCCGTTCGCCGACGCCCTCCGCTCCGCCGACCTTACCGGCGCGGATGGACCTGAGTCCATTGCGTGGCACCTCGGCGCTGGAAATCATGGACGGCCATGATCGCCTTCCGTGCCCGCGGCCGCCGGTCTGCCGCGCTCATCGTCCTGCTCCTGACGCTGCTCGCCGGCGCGGCGCTCGCCCCCGCGGCGTCGTCGGCGACGGTCGCCGCCGGCAGCGACTTCAGCTGCGCGCTGCGCCACGACGGCCGCGTCCTCTGCTGGGGCGCCGCCGGCCGCATCGGCGACGGCACGCCCGACGGCTCCAACAGCGCGCTTCCGGTCGCCTCGGTCAGCAGAGTGGTCGACGTCGCGACGGGCGGCGCGCATGGCTGCGCCGTCCGCGCGAACGGACGGATCGGCTGCTGGGGCTCCAACGCGGCCGGTCAGCTCGGCGACGGCACGAGCGACGACCGCGTCGCGCCGGTCGCCGTCCGCGGGGTCGACAGCGCCGTCGCGGTCGCCGCCGGCGGCAGCCACAGCTGCGCGCTGCTGAGGAACGCGACGATCCGCTGCTGGGGCAGCGACGACGACGGCCAGACCGGCGGCGGCACCGGGAACGGCGTCAGCGGCGTCGTCTCGCTCGACGCCGCGGCCGCGTCGACCTGCGCCGCGCTCGCCGACGGCTCCGTCCGCTGCTGGGGCGACGACGCGACCGCGACCCCGCCGGCGCTGACCGACGCGGCCGCGGTCGCCGCCGGAAACGACCACGCCTGCGCGCTGCGCAGAGGCGGCACCGTCATCTGCTGGGGCGCCAACGGCCGCGGGCAGCTCGGCATCGGCAGCGACACGAGCCCGCTCGCCTGGGCGGAGGTGCGCGGCCTGACCGGCGTCACCGCGATCGCCGCCGGCGGCGACGAGAGCTGCGCGCTGCGCGGCGATCGCACGGTCGCGTGCTGGGGCGAGGGCACGCGCGGTCAGCTCGGCGACGGCAGCCGCGACCGCAACCTCGTGCCGACGACGGTCGCGGGACTGGTCGACGCGACCGCGATCGCCGTCGGAACCGCCCACGCCTGCGCGGCGCGCGCCGACGGCACCGCCGTCTGCTGGGGCGACGCCAGCGACGGCCGCCTCGGCAACGGCGCCGCCAGCTCCTCGGCGACGCCGGTCTTCGCGCTGGAGACCGCCGGCGCGACCGTCGTCAGCACCGAGGTCACCTCGGGGCTCTCGGCGGCCAACCGCGGCGGCAACCACAGCTGCGCGGTCGTCGAGGACGTCGCCAAGTGCTGGGGCGTGGGCGGCTCCGGCCAGCTCGGCGACGGGACGACGGCCGACCGCGGGACGCCGACCGCGGTCTCCGGCCTCCCCGGCGCCAGCGCCGTCGCCGCCGGCAGCAAGCACAGCTGCGCGGCGCTGCTGACCGGCGCGGTCCGCTGCTGGGGCGAGAACGCGCACGGCAAGCTCGGCGACGGCACGACGACCGCCAGCGCCGTGCCGGTGACAGTGGCGGGCCTCAGCGCCGCCGCCGTCGCCGCCGGCTACGACAAGAGCTGCGCGATCACGTTCAGAGCGACCGTCAGCTGCTGGGGCGCGCGCTGGCGCAGCGACAGCGGGGCGACGGTCGACGAGCCGACGCCGGTCGCGATCCCGGGGACGGAGCGCGCCGTCGAGGTCGTCGTCAACTCGACCGCGAGCTGCGTGCTGAACATCGACGAGATGGTCAAGTGCTGGGGCCGCGGCGACCGCGGCGAGCTCGGCAACGGCGCGACCGGCTACCCCGGCGGCGCGACCGACCCGGCGATGGTCGCCGACGCCACCGGCATCTCGATCGAGGACGTCGTCGACATCGCCGCCGTCAGCGAGTACTCGACCTGCGCCAGACGCGAGGACGGGACGATCCTCTGCTGGGGCGATGGCTACGGCATCTGGGCGAGAGCGATCCCCGGCAGCGACTTCCCCCGGCTGGCGAACCACTGCGCGCTCAGCGGCGGCGCCGTCAGCTGCGTCGGCGACGGTGCGCGCGGCCAGCTCGGCGACGGCTTCCAGCCGACCGGCCACTTCGCGCTGCAGCCGCACCAGGCGCCGGTCGCCGGCCTCAGCGGCGTGCGCCAGCCGGCGGCGAGAAGAGGCGTCACCGAGACGCCGCCGCCCAGCGACGGCCTGATCGCGCTCCCGCCGACCGTCAGAGCCGATCCGCCGAGCGTCGCGACGACGGCCAAGCCGTTCGCGATCAAGCGCGTCAAGGCCGGCAGAAGCGGCCGCGTCGCGCTGACGCTGACCATCCCGGCCGCCGGCGCGGTGCGCCTCGCCGCGACCGCGACCGTCGCCGGCAAGCGCCTCACGTGGTTCCAGACCGCCAGGGCGATCAGCGTCAAGGCCGGCAGCAAGGCGATCTCGATCACGCCGACCGCAGCCGCTGCCAGAGCGCTCAAGAAGAGCGGCAGAGCCGTGAAGGTGACGCTGAAAGCGACGTTCACGCCGAAGAGCGGCAGGGCCGTCGTCAAGACCACGACCGTCGCCGTCCGCAGATGAAGGGGACCTGGACCATGCTCACCTTCCGCCGCCGCGCGCGCGGCTCGCTCGCGCTGCTCGCCCTGCTGCTGACGCTGCTCGCCGGCGCCATCCTGTCGACGGCCGCCTCGGCGCGGACGCTCGAGGCCGGCGGCGACTTCGGCTGCGCGCTGCGCGACGACGGCCAGGTCCTCTGCTGGGGTCCCGGCGACCGTCTCGGCCGCACGAGCCCGGACGCGTCGTTGAGCGCGGTCCCGGTCGATGCGCTCGGCGACGCCGTCGACCTCGCGACCGGGGAGAGCCACGCCTGCGCCGTCCGCGGCAACGGCGCCGTCGCCTGCTGGGGCGACGACAGCGCCGGGCAGCTCGGCGACGACGGCTCCGGCGGTGACTACGTCCCGGTGCCCGTGAACGGCGTCGCGAACGCCGCCGCGGTCACCGCCGGCGATCAGCACAGCTGCGCGCTGCTGAGAGACGGCACCGTCAGCTGCTGGGGCAGCGACGCCGTCGGCCAGTCCGGCGGCTACGACGGCCTCGGCTCCGTCGGCGTCGTCTCGCTCGACGCCGGCGCGCGGTCGACCTGCGCCGCGATCAACGACGGCACCGTCAGCTGCTGGGGGCTGCCGCTCGCGCTCGTGCTGTCCCCCGCGATCACCGACGCCGTCGCCGTCGCCGCCGGCGACGAGCACGCCTGCGCGCTGCGCAGAGGCGGCACCGTGATCTGCTGGGGCGCCAACGACCAGGGGCAGCTCGGCCTCGGCAGCACCGCGGCGCCGGCCGACTGGCGCGACGTGCCGGGGCTCGGCGGCGTCACCGCGATCGCGGCCGGCGGCGACGAGACCTGCGCGCTGCGCGGCGATCGCACGGTCGTCTGCTGGGGCAGCGGCGTCAGCGGCCAGCTCGGCCGCGGCACCGTCTCCAGCAGCCCGACGCCGGTCGCGGTCGCGGGCCTGACCGACGCGACGGCGGTCACCGTCGGCGGCGCGCACGCCTGCGCCCTGAGAGCAGACGGCATCGCCCTCTGCTGGGGCGACAACAGAGCCGGCCAGCTCGGCAGCGATCGCGCGGCGTCCACGACGACACCCGTCGCCGTCACCGGCGTCAACGGCGCCGTCGCGGTCGCCAACGGCGCGAGCGACCACCGCTGCGCGGTGATCCACGACGCCGGGGTCACGTGCTGGGGCGCCAACGACCGCGGGCAGCTCGGCGACGGCACCACCGTCGACCGGATCGTGCCGGCCGCGGTCAGAGGGCTCCCGCTCGCCGACGAGGTCGCCGTCGGCGACAAGCACAGCTGCGCGCTGGTCGAGGTCCAGGTCAGCTGCTGGGGCGAGGGCGAGAACGGCCGGCTCGGCAACGGCTCGCTCAGCGACCGCGCGACGCCGGTGACGATCCCCGGTCTCCAGGCCGTGCACGTCGCCGCCGGCTTCAAGAGCACGTGCGCCGTGACGCTGACGTCGAACGTCGCCTGCTGGGGCGCGCGGTACATCAGAGAGACCCCGACCGAGCCCGCCCGCTGGGAGGACCTCGCGACGCCGGCCGTGATCGCCGGCACCAGCCAGGCCGTGCAGGTCGTCACGATGGACAACGCGAGCTGCGCGCTGTTCGTCGACATGACCGTCAGCTGCTGGGGCCTGAGCGACTACGGCCAGCTGGGCGTCGGCTGGCGCAGCGTCGACTTCGGCTCGACTGACCCGGTCCCCGTCACCTACGAGAGCGGCACCCCGCTCGCCGGCGTCGACGAGCTGTTCCTCGACGGCCGCTTCTCGATCTGCGCTGAGCTCGCGGACGAGTCGTTCGCCTGCTGGGGCGACCACCACGGCAACTACGCACGAACGGTCGCGCTCAGCGCTCCGCCGCTGCCGGATGGCGACGGCTGCGCGGTGGACGCCGGAGCTGTCCGCTGCGTCGGCGACGGCGCGGCCGGGCAGCTCGGCGACGGCTACCAGCCGGCCGGGCACTATCCGCTGCAGCCGCAGGCGTCGCCGGTCATCGGCATCGGCGGCAGCGTGCGCCAGCCGGCCGTCGCGAGCAGAGGCGTGACGGAGACGCCGCCGCCGACCGACGGCGGCGGCACGCCCCCGCCCGCCCTCGTGACGCCCCCGCCGACCGTCAGAGCCGACCCGCCGCGCGTCGCGACGACGACGCCGTTCGCGATCAAGCGCGCGAAGGCCGGCAGAAACGGCCGCATCGCGTTGACGCTGTCGTTGCCGAAGGCCGGCGGCGTGCGCGTCGTCGCGACGGCGACCGTCGGCGGCAAGCGCGTCACGTGGTTCCAGACGGCGAAGGCGATCAGCGTCAAGGCCGGCGCGCGGTCGGTCGCGATCGTCCCGAGCGCGGCGGCGAGAAGGGCGCTGAAGCGCGCCGGCACGGCGAAGGTCTCGCTGCGCGTCAGCTTCACGCCGAAGGGCGGCAAGGCGGTCGTCAGGACGGCGGTCGTGACGGTGCGGCGGTCGTGACGGTGCGCCGGTAGTCAGCGCCCGGCGAGCGCGGCGCGCACGGCCGTGCCGAAGTCGCGCGGGTCGTCGTTGACCCCGGGCGGCGGCGGCTCGCGCACGAGCATCTCCTCGCGCAGGCCATCGACGAGCGGCCGCACCAACGCCGTCTCGACCGGCGTGACGAGCTGGACCCAGTAGGAGGAAAGCCGCGGCGTCAGCACCGGCACGCGCACGACCAGCGGATGGCGACGGTCCATCGCGTCGGCGGTCTCGTCCATCATCGCGCGGTAGCTGAGCGGCTGCGGGCCGCCGAGCTGCACGTCGCCGGTGACGTCGCCGCGGTCGCGCAGCGCGGCGAGCGCGCCGACGACGTCGTCGATCGCGATCGGCTGCGTGCGCGTGTCGATCCAGCGCGGGCAGATCATCGCCGGCAGCCGCCGCACGAGCGCGCGCAGCATCTGGAAGGAGGCGCTGCCGGCGCCGATCACCATCGCCGCGCGCACATGGACGAACTCCGGCACGTGCTCGCCGAGCGTGCGCGCGACCTCGTCGCGGCTGCGCAGGTGAGCCGAGGAGGCGTCGTCGGAGGAGAGCCCGCCGAGGTAGATCACGCGTCGTACGCCGGCGGCTGCCGCGGCGCGGCCGAAGTTCTCCGCCGCGCGGCGGTCGCGCGCCTCGAAGTCGCCGCCGCCGCCGCGGCCCATCGAGTGGATCAGGTAGTAGGCCGTCTCGACGCCGTCGAGCGCGGCGTCGAGACCGTCGCCGCTGACGGCGTCGCCTTCCACGATCCGCGCGCCGGCGGGCGCCTGCGCGCGGTCGGGTCTCCGCATCAGCAGCCGCAGCTCACCGTCGTCGGAGGCGTCGGCGGCGCCGGCGAGGCGCGGCGCGAGGCGGCCGCCGACATAGCCGGAGGCGCCGGTCAGGAGGATCGCGGGCACACCAAGGGTACGGCCGGCTCCCGCGGATGGTTCAGCCGCTCAGGTCTGGGCAGCTTTGGTCACGTTTGGCACGCGAGAACTCGTGGAAGGAGTGCCGACACGACAATCCGAGAAGAGGAGGTTCGCTGTGAAACAGACGATTTCGACTGCTCTCGCCGCCCTCGCGCTGAGCGGCGCCGCCGCCGCGCCGGCCGTCGCCGACGACGCGTCGCTGAAGCAGACCGTCGAGCACCAGGAGCGCTCCGGCACGAGAGCGCTGAACGCCTTCAACAAGGCGACGGACGCGTGGAGGAAGAGCGGCTCCGACGCCGACCTGAAGAAGCTCCGCAGCGCGACCGGACGCCAGCTCACCCAGATCGAGCGATACCAGGAGGCGGTCGAGGCGGAGGAGCCGTCGAGCAAGCCGTACGCGAAGGCCAAGCGCGCGCTGCTCACCGCGCTGGGGCAGCTGGAAGACGGCTACACGAGCCTCAACCGCGCCTTCGCCCGCCTGCTCGAGGGCGAGAGCAGAAGAGCCGTGCTGAGAGAGGTGCGCGCGGCCGACCGGAAGCTGGACGCGGCCTCGGCCTCGCTCAAGAGAGCAAAGCTGCTGATCGGGGACTGACCCCGCGGCGACTCGCAGCCGGCGACAGCTCCGCTCCCGTGGTAAAGTAGTTGCGTAGTCAACAACTTCTTTCAGCCGGGAGCGGAGGCACGCCATGCAGCTCGAAGGCATCCACCACATCAGCTCGATCACCGCGGACGCGCCGCGCAACGTCGACTTCTACGTGCGGGTCCTGGGGCTGCGGATGGTGAAGAAGACGGTCAACCAGGACGACCCGTCCGTCTACCACCTCTTCTACGCCGACGAGGCCGGCAGCCCCGGCGCCGACCTCACCTTCTTCGAGTACCCGGGCGCCCGCCAGGGCCGCGCCGGCGCCGGCATGGTCCACACGATCGTGCTGCGCGTCGGCTCGGAGGCGTCGCTCGACTTCTGGCGCCTGCGGCTCGCCGACGAGCAGGTCGACAGCGAGCGTGGCGAGCGGTCGCTCTCCTTCGCCGACCCCGAGGGGCTCGGCTACGAGCTGATCGTCGACGAGAGCGGCGATCCGCCGCTGACCGCCATCTCCCCCGACGTGCCGGCCGAGCACGCGATCCGCGGCTTCGCCGGCGTGCGCGCCTACTCCGCCGCGCCCGAGCGCAGCGCGCCGCTGCTGCGCGACGTGCTCGGCTTCACACCGGCCGACGCCGACTCGACGACGCAGTGGGAGGCGCGCGGCGAGCAGCGCGGCGGCTTCTACGCCTACGACGCGGCGCCCGAGCAGCGTGGCCTCGGCGGCGCGGGGACCGTCCACCACATCGCCTGGGCCGCCTACGACGACGACATCGAGGCCTGGGACGCGCGCGTGCGCAGAGCCGGCGCGCACACCTCCGGCCTCGTCGACCGCTTCTGGTTCAGAAGCGTCTACTTCCGCGAGCCGAGCGGCGTGCTGTTCGAGCTGGCGACGCTCGGACCGGGGTTCACCAGCGACGAGCCGCTCGAATCGCTCGGCCAGAGCCTCGTGCTGCCGCCGCGACTGGAGCCGCAGCGGGCGCAGATCGAGCCGCGGCTGACGCCGCTGCCGCCGACGCGCGCCGCCGCGTCCGCAAGCTGACGCGTTCGCGCGGGCCCGTCGCGGCGGCGGCGGGTCCGGCGGGCGCGTTTCATAACATGGAGGCAGCGCGGCGCATCGATGCCCGCTCAGAAGGGTTCCATCGAGGACCCCCCACGACGCACCGAAGCCGCGGAGGCACCCCTCTATGGACCACGAGATCGATCGACGAGACCTGCTGCGCCTGGCCGGCGCCGGCGCTGCCGGACTCGGCGCGCTCGGGGTCGCCGGCTGCGGCAGCGGCGACGGCACCGCCCAGGCCGCCCGCTCCGTCACGGCGACGATCGCCGCCAAGCCGCCGCGCACGGCGACGAGATTCGCCAAGCAGGTGAAGAAGGGCGAGGTGCCCAACCTGCTGCTCGTCATCATCGACTCGGTCCGCGCTGACGCGCTCGGCTCCTACGGCCGCCGCAACGCGCACACGCCCAACCTCGACGCGCTCGCGCGCGACTCGCTGCGCTTCACCGAGTGCTACCCGGAGTCGTTCCCGACCGGGCCGGCGCGCGCGACGATCTTCGGCGGCTCGCGCCTCTTCCCGTTCCGCGACTGGAAGGCGCCGGCCGACATGCCCGGCACGCCCGGCTGGCAGCCGGTTCCGGACGAGAACATGATCTCGACGTTGAAGCGGGCCGGCTACTGGACCGGATACGCCGTCGACACGCCGTGGACGATGGTCGGCTCGCAGGAGCCGTTCCTGCGCGACTTCGACAGATACGTGCCGATCAAGGGGCAGACCGGCACCGTCACGGCGAACGAGAGCATCATCAGCGACGCCGAGCTGGCGAAGTGGGTCGCGCCGAAGATCCTCGAGTCGAGCTCCGGCCAGAAGATGCGCCAGTACCTGGCGAACATGGCCGGCCGCCGCGGCGAGGACGAGTACCTGCCGGCGAAGGTCTTCACCGCCGGCATGAAGCTGCTGGAGGAGGGCAAGAAGTCGAAGAAGCCGTTCGCGATCGCGATCGACTGCTTCGACCCGCACGAGCC
This sequence comes from Conexibacter stalactiti, assembly GCF_033542075.1. Taxonomy (NCBI): domain Bacteria; kingdom Bacillati; phylum Actinomycetota; class Thermoleophilia; order Solirubrobacterales; family Conexibacteraceae; genus Conexibacter; species Conexibacter stalactiti. Next base: position 8,860 of record NZ_JAWSTH010000107.1, on the reverse strand, counting down.
GTGGGATCCGCCGGCGAGATACATCAAGCTCCACGGCGGCTCGCTCAACCGCGCCTGGAACCCTGGCACGGTCCTCAACGGCACGGCCAAGTCGAACGGCCTCAGCGCCGCCGACGTGCGTCAGATGAGAGCGCTGTACTACGCCGAGCTGACGATGGCCGACCGCTGGTTCGGCAACTTCATGCAGCGCTTCCACGAGCTGGAGCTGGACAGAGACACCGTCGTGATGTTCCTCAGCGACCACGGCTTCCTGCTCGGCGAGCGCGGCTACGTCGCGAAGTTCGCCTGGGAGCTGCACCCGGAGCTGATCCACGTGCCGATGATGCTGCGTCACCCCGAGGGCAAGGGCGCGCGCAGAACGACCGACTTCTACTCGCAGACCGAGGACGTCGCCTCCACGCTGCTGGCGGCCGCCGGGCTGGAGAAGCCGGAGTGGATGGACGGTGCCAACCTGCTGCCGCTGACCGAGGGCAAGCAGCCGAAGAAGAGACGCGACTACGTCACCGGCGCCTACAGCTCGATCGTCTTCGCGCGCGACAGAAACTGGTCGTACGTCGCCGACAACCAGGGCGGCAGACCGGAGCTGTACAACCTCCGCCGCGACCGCCGCGAGGTGCGCAACCTCGCCGGCTCCAACAGCACCCAGGCGCGCAAGATGTACAACGGCATGATCAAGCGGGACGCCGGCGGTCCGCTGCCGAAGTTCCCGTCGTAAGGGGCGACTTCAGCGCCGCAGCACCTGTTCGGCGAAGTCGATCAGGTGCTGCGCCTGACGCAACACTCCGCGCAGCTCGGCGCCGGACAGATGGATGAAGCCGTACTGCGCGCTGTCCTTGAGGTTGAGCACCCGCCGGAGCTGTCTCGCCGCGTCAGCGCCTCCGGGTGCGATCTCGGCGACGAGCGCTTCCGCGTCGTGGTGGTCCTGCCCTCGCGGACGCCGGCCAAGTGCGGCGCAGCAGGCCGCATCGCACGCAGCAATGCCAGCGAGCACGGCAAGGGACGCAGCGACGTTGGCCGACTCCGGGTTGTCCGGCTCTTCCAGCGCCACCAACTCGGCCGCCTCGAGGAACTTGCGCGCATGACTGCGCCGGGTGCGCGCGTCGCCCGCCGAGCACGGCTGTGTGCGACCGGATCTCCGCGCCATCAGTCCTCCGCGCGGAGCAGGCGCTGGATCGGTTCGCCGTAGAGCACGATTGCGTCGTTCAGAAGCTCCTCGACGATCGGCGGGCGCTCCTGCCGCAGCGACCCCGCATCTCCTTCGCTGATCTCCGTGATGCTCGCGACGTTGCCGGACCAGCGGAGCACTTGATCGGCGAGCGCGTCAAGCTGCTCTCGCCAGCTCGCCTCGTCCGCGGCGACGGCTGCGCGGCGAACGACGAGAAGGTCGAGGTCGCTCCGCTGATCGCCTTCGTGCCGCGCGAATGAGCCGAAGACGGAGACGTGCAACGGCGCCAGCACCCACCCTGCGACCACCGCACCGATCCGCGCCAGCAGCTCGCGACGCAAATCCGCGAGCGTCTCGACCGCCGGTGCTGCGACGTGCTCGCGATTGAGCGTGAACAGCAGCGCGCGGCCCGCCTCTTGACGATCGACCAAGCCGTGGACGACGAGTCGCTCGAGCACGACCAAGACGCCGCGTTGCGAGCCACGACGAGCAAGTCTCGCCACTTCGCGGCCGGTCAGCGGTCGCTGCGTGCCGGCCAGGACGGCGAGCACGTCGCCATCGAGGCTCGGCGAGACCGCGCTGTAGGGACGAGACAGGTCCATGCGATGAGACTAACGCCTAATGAGCGGTATTTCACTCATATGAGCGAAATACCGCTCATATCTGGCTATCTGCCAGGTGTAGGTGGCAGACCCCGGCGTAGCCGAGCTGGCGTGGGGGCTTCGCCGCGCTGGCCGGCGGCGTCAGCCGGCCAGCCGCTTCAGCACCTCGGGGCGCTTCATCACCTCGGGGTGCTTGAGGACCCGCTGCAGCTGCTTCTCGACGACGCGGCCCATCTCCTGCTGGAAGCCCGCGGCGACCGCCTCGGTCGCGAGCGGGCGCAGCTTCGCGAGCGCCTCGTTGAGCTGCGCCCACTCCTCGGGGCTGCGCCGCTCGGGGTCGATGTTGCCGCCCGCGAGGTCGACGATGAACAGTCTCGCGAACGCCTCCGCGATCGAGCGCGTGCTGCGCTGGATCTGCTCGGCGACGGCGAGCGCGTGCGGCGCCGGGACGCCCATCCGCACCAGCTCGGTGCCGGCGCGCAGCAGCGTCGGGCTCGGCACCTCGAACATGTCGTCGGCGATCGCTCTGACGACCCCCAGCCGCAGCGCCTTCTTCAGCGCTTTCGGGTCCGGGCCGCCCATCCGCGCCTCCAGCTCCAGGCGTGACAACAGCTCCGGCTCCTCGTCGCCGAAGGCGCTCAGGACGGCGCGGCCGAAGTCGAGCAGCTGCTCGCCGCCGCCGGGCGTGGCGGTCACGAGCCGCTCGATCGCCTTCAGGTTGAAGCCCTCGGCCTGCATGTCCTGGATCAGCCGCAGCCGCGCGACGTGCTCGGGCCCGTAGTAGCCGGTGCGGGCCCGCACCTGCGGCGGCGGCAGCAGCCCGCGGGATTGGTGCGCGCGGATGTTGCGCACCGTCATCCCCGTCTCGCGGGCCAGCTCGTCGATCGTCAGCTCGCGCGGGGCGGCCTGCTCGCTCATGGCCTCAGGCGGTCAGCACCAGCGCCGGCTGATCTCTGCGGATCACCATCGTGTGCTCGAAGTGGGCCGAGCGCGCGCCGTCCTGCGTGACGAGCGTCCAGCCGTCCTCCAGCTCCTCCAGCACCGTCGAACCGGCCGAGATCATCGGCTCGATCGTGATCACGAGCCCCTCCGTCAGCGGCTCGTCGTCGGCCGGGTCCGGGTAGTTGAGCACGTCGGGCTTCTCGTGGAGTCTGCGGCCGATGCCGTGGCCGCTGAGGTCGCGGATCACTCTGAAGCCGCGCTTCTCGACCTCGGCCTCGACGGCGGCGCCGATCGCGTTGCGCGGCGCGCCGGCGCGAGCCGCGTCGATCCCTCTCAGCAGCGCGGCCTGCGAGGCGGCGGCGAGGCGCGCGCTCGCCGGCTTCGCTCTGCCGATCGGCACGCTGACGCAGGCGTCGGCGTAGTAGCCGTTCAGCTCCGCGGTCACGTCGATCTTCAGCAGGTCGCCGTCACGCAGCCGGCGGTTGCCGGGGACGCCGTGGACGACCTGGTCGTTGACCGAGATGCAGATCGTGCCGGGGAAGTCGTACGTCAGGATCGGTCCCGAGCGCGCGCCCATGCGCGCGAAGGTGCGCGCCGCGACGGCGTCCAGCTCGGCGGTCGTCATGCCGGCGCGGGCGGCGCGGCGGCACTCTCTGATCGTGGCGGCGACGACGGCGCCGGCTGCCTTCATCCCGGCGAGGTCCTCAGGGGAGTCGATCGACATCGTTCGAGTATCGCAGGGGCGCGCGCCGCTCACCGCTGACGCTGGCGCGGCCCGTGACAGATGTCATGGTCAGATCCGGACGCCCGCCACTTCCTCCCTCCGAGGGCCGCGCATAGGGTCCTCAGCATGAGTTCACGCTCCTACGACGTGTTCGCCGCGACCGTCACCGACCCGACGCCGACGGAGGCGCGCAAGCAGCTCGCGGGCGTGCTGCTGGGAATGGGCTGGCTGGCGATCCCGATCGTCGAGACGGTCGGCTCGTCGCCGGCGTGGTGGAGAGCGATGCTCGCCTCGGTGCTGTTCGGCGTCGCCGTCGCGCTCTACCTGACCGCTGTGATGCGACCGCCCAACTGCGGGCCGCAGCAGCGGCATGAGCTGCGGCCGGTCTACCTCAGCTTCGCGGCGATCGCCGCGATCGCGGCGCTGCTGACGGTCGTCGTGACGCCGGCGTGGGCGATCCTCTTCAGCTACGCCTCGGTGCTGTCGGGCCTGCACCTGCCGACCAGGCATGCCGTCCCGCTGCTGTTCGCCAGCGCCGCCGCGGCGCTCGTGCTGACGCTCGGCCAAGGCGCGGAAGGGGCGGTCACGTATGCCGTCAGCGCGCTCGGCGTCGGGGCGCTGATGCTGGCGCTCGGCCGCCTGATCGCCGCCAACGTGCAGCTGCAGACGGCGCGGCAGACGATCGAGCAGCTCGCCGTCGAGGCCGAGCGCGAGCGGTTCGCGCGCGACCTCCACGACGTGCTCGGCCACAGCCTCTCGGTCGTCACGCTGAAGGCCGAGCTGGCCGGGCGGCTGCTGCCGCGGCAGCCGCAGGAGGCGCAGCGCCACGTGCGCGAGCTGGAGCAGGTCGCGCGCGCCGCGCTCGGCGAGCTGCGCGAGACCGTCAGCGGCTACCGCAGACCGACGCTCGCCGGCGAGCTGGCCGGCGCGCGGCTGGCGCTCGACGCCGCCGGGATCGAGCTGCACCTGGAGCAGCGCGCGCCGGAGCTGCCGGCCGAGGTCGAGGCGCTGCTGGCGTGGACCGTCCGCGAGGGCACGACCAACGTGATCCGCCACAGCGGCGCGCGTCGCTGCGCGATCGCGATCGCGCCGGTCAACGGTTCCGGCGTCGCCAGCGCCGAGATCCGCGACGACGGCCGCGGCGTTCGCGGCGACGCGCCCGGAGGCCCCGGCAACGGGCTGGAGGGGCTGCGCGAGCGTGCCGCCCAGCTGGCCGGCCGGATCGACGCCGAGACGCCGCCCGACGGCGGCTTCCGCCTCACCGTGACGGTGCCGGCGCGATGATCCGCGTGCTGCTGGCCGAGGACCAGGCGATGATCCGCGGCGCGCTCGCGAGCCTGCTGGGGCTGGAGCACGACATCGTCGTCGTCGCCGAGGTCGGGCGCGGCGACGAGGTCGTCGGCGCGGCCGCGACCAGCCGTCCCGACGTCGCGCTGCTCGACATCGAGATGCCGGGGATGACCGGCCTCGACGCCGCCGCCGCGCTGCACACGGCGCTGCCGCACTGCCGCGTCGTGATCCTGACGACCTTCGGGCGCCCCGGCTACCTGCGCCGCGCGATGGCCGACGGCGCCGCCGGCTTCATGCTCAAGGACGCCCCCGCGAGCGAGCTGGCGGCGGCGATCCGCCGCGCCGTCGCGGGCGAGCGGATCGTCGACCCCGGCCTCGCGGCCGCCGCGCTGTCGGCCGGCGAGAACCCGTTGACCGCGCGCGAGCGCGAGGTGCTCGCCGCCGCCCGCAGCGAGGGCACGATCGCCGAGCTGGCCGTCGCGCTGCACCTCTCCCACGGCACCGTCCGCAACCACCTCTCGACGATCATGGGCAAGCTCGGCGCCGGCAGCCGGATCGAGGCGATCCGGCTGGCCGAGGAGCGCGGCTGGCTGTAGCGCTCCGTGCGACGACCGAGCCGGCGCGCGTCGACGTCGAAGCGACACCTGAGGAATTCTCTAGGGGGTTTCCCCGATGTCGGCGGTGGCTGCTCGGCCGTACGGTCCTCGGCATGACCTCCGCCATCCCGTTCCCCGCCGCCGTCGAGATCGAAGCGCTGCGCGTCGATCTCGACGGGACCCTCGCGACGCCCTCCGATCCCGGCTACGACACGCTGCGCGCGAGCTGGAACCTGACCTTCGACCAGCGTCCCGCGCTCGTCGTCGAGGCGGCCGACGGCGACGACGTCGTCGCGGCCCTCGGCTTCGCGCACGAGCACGGCCTCACGGTCACGGTCCAGTCGACCGGGCACGGCGCGGCCGAGACCTGCGACGGCGGCATGCTCGTCTGCACGGGGCGGCTGCGCGACGTCGAGGTCGACCCCGTGCTGCGCGTCGCGCGGATCGGCGCCGGGGCGGACTGGACCGACGTGCTGCCGCGGGTCGCGCCGCACGGGCTGGCGCCGCTGCTGGGCTTCAACCCGCACGTCGGCGTCGTCGGCTACACGCTGCTCGGCGGACTCGGCTGGCTCGGCCGCAAGCACGGCCTCGCGGTCGACAGCGTGCGCGCGCTCGACGTCGTGCTGCCCGACGCGACCCACCTGCGCGTCACCGCCGACGCGGAGCCCGACCTCTTCTGGGCGCTGCGCGGCGGCGCCTCCAACTTCGGCGTCGTCGTCGCGCTCGAGCTGCAGCTGGTGGAGGCGCCGGCGCTGTTCGGCGGGCAGATCCTCTACCCCGGCGCGCGCGCCACCCAGGTGATCGCCGCTTACGCCGACTGGATCGCGACCGCGCCCGAGGAGGTCACGAGCGCGCTCGCGGTCGTCCGCATCCCGGCTGCGCCGTTCGTGCCGGAGCCGCTGCGCGGCGTCACGGCGGTCTCGATCAGCGCCTGCGCGCTCGCCGACCCGGCGGCGGCAGAGGCGCTGCTGGCGCCGCTGCGGACGCTCGGCGATCCGCTCATAGACGGCTTCCGGCCGCTGACGATCGGCGACCTCGGCCACGTCGCGATCGAGCCGGCCGACCCGATGCCGGCGGCCGGCCACTCCGAGGTCGTCGGCGCGCTGACGCCCGCGCTGCAGGCGCTGCTGGCCGCGACGGCGGAGGGCGAGCGGCCGTTCGCCGTCGTCGAGCTGCGCCACCTCGGCGGCGCGCTCGGCCGCGAGGGCCTGCCCGGGCCGATCGCGCGGCCGGCCGGCGAGCTGCTGTTCCACGCCGAGGCGGTGACGCCGCCCGGTCCGGCCGGCGAGGCGGCCCGCGGCGCGATCGCGGAGCTGTTCGAGGCGGTCGCCCCGCACGTCGCCGGCGCGCCGCTGCCGAGCTTCCTCGGCGAGCTGGTCAGCGGCCCCGAGCGGCTCGCGCAGGCGTACACGCCCGCGGGGCGCGCGCGGCTCGGCACGCTCAAGCGCCGCTACGACCCGGACAACCGCTTCCGCTTCGGCCGTCCGATCCCGTTCGACTGGGCTGCCTGAACCGCGCGCCGCGCCTGTCAGCGGCGGTACCCTGCCGCTGACAGGTTGTCGGAACGCCCGAGTTCACAAAGGACTGCCCCCTCATGGAAGCCATCACGGATCTGCAGGAGACGCCCGCCGCCGGCGAGGTGACCTTCTCGCTCGAGCTGACGCAGGACCAGAAGGACGTGCGCGACTGGGTGCACGGCTTCGCCAGAGACGTCGTGCGCCCGGCCGCCTCGGAGTGGGACGAGCGCGAGGAGACGCCGTGGCCGATCATCCAGGAGGCGGCGAAGATCGGCCTCTACGGCTTCGAGGGGCTGGCGCAGTTCTTCGCCGACCCGACCGGCCTCTCGCTGCCGCTCGTCAACGAGGAGCTGTTCTGGGGCGACGCCGGCATCGGCATGGCGATCATGGGCTCCGGGCTCGCGGCCGCCGGCATCTTCGCCAACGGCACCGGTGAGCAGATCGGCGAGTGGATCCCGCAGTGCTTCGGCACCGCCGACGATCCCAAGATCGCCTGCTTCGCCGTCTCCGAGCCCGACGCCGGCTCCGACGTCTCCGCCCTGCGCACGCGCGCCAAGTACGACGAGGCGACCGACACCTGGGTCCTCAACGGCCAGAAGGCGTGGGCGACCAACGGCGGCATCGCCAACGTCCACGTGATCGTCGCCTCCGTCGATCCGGAGCTGGGCTCGCGCGGCCAGGCCTCGTTCATCATCCCGCCGAACACGCCCGGCCTCGAGATGGGCACGAAGCTGAGAAAGCACGGCCTGCGCGCCTCGCACACCGCCGACGTCTTCCTCGACGACTGCCGCATCCCCGGCTCCTGCCTGCTCGGCGGCAAGCAGAAGCTCGACGAGAAGCTCGCGCGCGCCCGTGAGGGCAGAAAGTCGCGCGGGCAGGCGGCGATGGCGACCTTCGAGGCGTCGCGCCCGACCGTCGGCGCGCAGGCGCTGGGGATCGCGCGCGCCGCCTACGAGTACGCGCTCGACTACGCGAGAGAGCGCAGACAGTTCGGCCGCGCGATCATCGAGAACCAGGCGATCGCGTTCGCGCTCGCCGACATGAAGCTGGAGATCGACGCCGCCCGCCTGCTCGTCTGGCGCGCCTCGTGGATGGGCCGCAACCAGATCCCGTTCAGAAACGCCGAGGGATCGATGTCGAAGCTGAAGGCCGGTGAGGTTGCCGTGTGGGCGACCGAGCGCGCGATCCAGATCCTCGGCGGCAACGGCTACACGCGCGAGTTCCCGGTCGAGCGGATGCACCGTGACTCGAAGATCTACACGATCTTCGAGGGCACCTCGGAGATCCAGCGGCTCGTGATCGCGCGCGCGATCTCGGGTGTGCAGATCAGATAACCCTCAGGCTCAGGTCGAGCGTTAGATGTGATGGCGGATTCGCCCGCGTGCCGGGCGGTTCCGCCACCACCTCAGCGCAGCAGCTCGTCGAGCGTGCGACCGGAGCGAATCGACTCGCTCGCCAGCTCGACGCCGACCCAGCGCAGGTGCCACGGCTCGTAGGCGTAGCCGGTGACGCGCTCACGGCCACGCGGGTAGCGGACGACGAAGCCGTGCTCGGCGGCGTGGGCGGCGAGCCAGCGGGCCGGGCGACTGCCGGCGAAGCAGCCGGTCGCGGCGCAGCGGCCGTCGGCGCCGGCGAGGTCGATCGCGAGGCCGGTCTGATGCTCGCTGTGGCCGGCGCGGGCGCTGACGTGGGATGCGTTCTCCGCCCCGCGCTCGCTCGCGTAGCCGCTGAACAGCGCCCGCTGGGAGCCGAACGAGCGGTAGCCCGAGACGGCGGCGAGCGGAACGCCGTCGCGGCGCGCGGCGGCGAACAAGCGCTCCAGCGCTCGCGCCGGCCGGCGGCGCAGCCGCTGCGCCTCCTGCGGCACTCCGGCGAGGAAGCGCACGCGCGGCACGACGAGGTCGCGTGGGACGTAGCGAGCCGGCAGTCCGCGGCGCTTGTCGACGAGCACGTCGGCGTCGGCACGGGCGGCCGCGGCGCGCGCGGCGCCGGCGCGGGCCGCGGCAGCACGCGCGACGGCGGCG
>NZ_JAWSTH010000106.1:0-21684 GCF_033542075.1 Conexibacter stalactiti | reverse complement strand
GGCCGCGGCCCCGCCAGCGGGTCGCGTCGGAGAAGGGCCGCCGCCGGCGCGCGGCGCGCGCTCCAGCGTCGGCAGCGGCGGGAGCGGCGCGGACCGCCGCCAGCGGCGCGGCAGCGGCATCCGGTGCGGGAGGCGCGGCATCGGCGCCAACCTACGCGACGAGCCGGGCGAGGATGTGTCGAAGCGGTGCGCAGCCGTCGCGGCCGGTCACCCGCAGAGGTGTGACGCCACTGCGCCTGATCACGTAACGACCGACACGACATTGCGTATCTTTTGACACAAACGTTGCCTCGACGGAGGAGGTGCCCATGTCCAGAGTCGATCACGTCAACCGGCTGATCGCCGGAACGTGCATGGTGTTGTCGCCGTTGCTGCTGCTCGCCGCCGCGATCGTGCTGCCGGATCTCGATCGCGACGCGCCCGCGCAGCTCGCCGCGATCGCGGACGCGACCGACCGCTGGCTGATCTCGTCGCTGCTGGTGCTGGGTGCGCTCGCGCTCGCGGTGCCCGCGGTGCTGGGGCTCGCGCACATGCTGCGCGAGCGGCAGATGTGGATGGCGACGATCGGAGCCGGCGTCGCGCTGGTGGGGATCCTGGCGTCGGTCGGCGGCGTCGCGATAGCGCTGGTCGCCTGGCAGATGGTGGACGGCGGAAGCGCGATCCAGATGGCGGCGCTGCTCGATCGCGTCAACGACTCGGCGGCGATCTGGATCCCGTTCACGCTCTGCGCCTTCGGCGTCGGCGCCGGGTTGCTGATGCTCGGCGGCGCGCTCGCGATGTCGGGCCTGCTGAGTGCGCCGATGGGGCTGCTGATCGCGGTCGGCGGGGTGCTCGCGACGATCGGCTATCCGCTCACCACGCCGCTGCTGATCCTCATCGGCGCGGCCTGCCTCTGCCTCGGCCTCGGCCTGACGGGGGTGATGGTCCTGCGCGAGACCGACGAGGACTGGGCGCACACGCCTGAGTTCCGCGGCATGCGCGGGATCGCCGGCGCGCACTGAGCGTCGTCGTCGCGGTCGGCGCTCAGGCCCCGGCCGCGGCGGCGACCAGCCGCGCGAAGCGCTCGGCGCTGCCGGGGACGGCCTCGAAGTAGAGCGTCGGCTCGACCAGCTCCAGCTCCATCAGCCAGACCTCGTCCGCCGGCCCCGCGACGAGGTCGACGCGCGCGTACAGCAGCTCGTCGGCGGCGACGCACGCGAGCGCCTGCATGGCGACCTCGCGCTCCCGCTCGCCTGCCTCCTCGGCGGTCGTGACCGCGCCGAAGTTCGGCTGCACGCGGAACTCGCCGGCCGCCGGCCGCTTGCGCACGACGTGGCTCAGCTCGCGCTCGAAGAAGACGAGCGACAGCTCGCCCGCGACCGGCAGCGACGGGACGAACGGCTGCACCATCGCGATGCCGTCCTCCGCCAGCTCGGCGAGGTGACGCTGACCGTCGCCCCCGGGGTCGCCCGGCGCGACGCGCAGCAGTCCGGAGGAGCCGAGCCCGATCGACGGCTTCACGATCGCCTCGTCACCGTCCCAACCGCGCGCGGCGAGCAGCGCGGCGAGGTCGGGGGAGGGGAGAGCGCCCGCGCCGCCGGCGGCCGCATCGCCGGGCGCCGCGCCCGCGCCCGCGGCCGCGCCGGCACCGTCCGTCCGCTCGACCCACGTCGTCGGCACCGTCGGCACGCCCTGCTCCGCAAGCGTCCGCAGATAGGTCTTGTCGGTGTTCCAGGCGATCGTCGCGGCGCTGTTGAGCAGGCGCGTCTCGCGCTGCACACGCGCGGCCCAGTGCACGAAGGCGTCGCGGCGCAGGTGGTAGTCCCACGGCGAGCGCACCAGCACGAGGTCGAACGACGACCAGTCGGCATGCCCGTCGCTCCAGGCCAGCGGCACGACCTCGACGCCGAGCGCGCGCAGTGCCCGCGCGAGCAGCTCGTCGTCAGGATCGAGCACCAGCAGCTCGGCGCAGGTGGCGAAGGCGACGCGCGTCATGCAGCGCGACGATAGCGCTCCTCCGCGCACGCTCGTCACGTCGTGTCGCGCCCACCGCGTCACACGCCGACGGCGGCTGCGCGCCGGCTGCGCGCCCGGCTTCCCGCCCCGCTACCGCGGCTCGCGCCACATCAGCCACGCCCGCGGCCCGCGCGGCAGCGTGACCACCTCGGTCACGCGAAAGCCGTGGCGCGCGTAGAAGGCGACGTTCTCCTCCTTCGAGGATTCGAGGTAGGCGCCGATGCCGTCCTCGTCGCAACGCTCCAGCACCGGCGCCAGCAGCGCCGAGCCGATCCCGCGCCCCTGCGCGGCCGGATCGGTGCCGAGCACCGCCAGGTACCAGTGCGGCGGCGTCTCCGGGTGACGGCGCTCGATTCCCGTGAAGCCGTACATCACCAGCGGCAGCCGCGGCAGCAGGCGCGGGTGGACGAGCGAGCGCGCCAGCCGCACGTCCTCACGCGCGCTCGTGCGCCACAGCTCCGGCGGCAGCCACAGCGCTCCGCCGAGCACCCCGTCCTCGACCCAGATCTCGTCATGCCGCAGCACCTGCCGCAGGCGAATCGCGTAGAAACGCTCGAGCACCGACGGTCGCACGCGCTCGGAAGCGCACGCCCAGCGCGCGATCGGGTCATCGTGGAAGGCGCTCGCCAGCGTCCGCGCGAGCGCCGGCAGGTCGGCCTCCGTCGCGCGGCGAACGGCCGGCCGCGCGCCGAGCGGAGCACGCCCGACGCGGCGCTCCCCGATACCGCTCACATTTTCAGGAGATCCCATCCAGCGCGACCCTACAGGGCCGCCCGCGGTCATCGCGACCCTGAAGCGGTGCTCGAGAGGTCGAGCCGCTCGTGGCGCGCGGTCGCGTCGCCGTTGCCGGGATCGACCGTCACGAGGTCGGCGGCGAGCGGCTGGAACGACGGTCTCAGCGCGTAGCGCAGCTGCGCGACGCCGATCGGCTGCGACTCGGCCAGGTTGCCGGTCCCGCCGCCGCCGGCGGTGCCGCCGTTCAACACCACCACGTTGCGCTGCGTTCTCAGCTCCTGCTCGTGCGTGTGACCGACGAGGAACGCGATCGGATGATCCGGCGGGCGCTCGGCGAGGCCTCTCAGCACCGGTTCCAGCAACGCCGGCTCGTGCACCATCACGACGTCGACGCGCGCCTGCAGCGGCGCGAACCAGCGCGCGAACGCGTCCTGCAGCTCCTGCGTCGTTCTCGGCTCCGGCCGCGCACCTCTCTCCCTGCCCGGCTCGCGCCGCGTGAAGGGATCGTCGTAGCCGGCGACGCGCAGCCCCGCGACGTCGACCACCTGCGCGCCGTAGGAGCCGTCAGGCAGCAGCCGGCCCCAGCGCGTCAGCACGATCGCGCCGGCGCGGGCCAGCGACCGCTCCAGCGTCGCCGAGTCGTGGTTGCCGGTCACGAACACGGTCGGCTCGCCGATCGCGGCGACGTCGCGCGTGACGCTCGCCTCCAGTGGCGTTCCGCGGTCGGTCAGGTCGCCGGCGATGAAGAGCGGGCCGCCCGCCGCGATCCGTCGCAGCGTCGGCAGCACGAGCACGTTGTTGTGGACGTCGGAGGCGAGCGTCAGGCGCGGGCCGCCGCTCGGCAGCGTGCCGCGCTCACCGGGCGCGAGCACGAGCCGCGCCAGCCCGACCAGCTGCGCGTCCAGCTCCTCGCTGAGCGTTCCGACCGAGCGGTTGACGGTCTCCAGCGCCTGCAGCGCCTGTGGGATGTCGGCGCCGTGCGCGAAGTAGGTCGGGTCGTCGAGCGCGCCGCGCGGCGGCAGCAGCAGGCCGACCGCGGCGGTCCCGATCAGCGCGGTGCCGGCGGCCGTCGTCAGCAGCCAGCGGACGCGCGGGCCGCGGCGCGCGCGCACGGCGAAGGCGGTCACGCCGCCGGCCAGCAGCGAGGCGACGAGCACGACGACGACCAGCGCGCGCAGGTAGTCGCGGATCGCGTCGGTCGCGGCGGCGCGGACCTGCTGCACGTCGACCGTCCGGTTGCGCGCGATCCGCTCGGCGGCAGCGCGGTCGATCCGGCGCACGTCGATCCGCAGCTGCACCGGCAGCCGCACGGCGCCGAAGCGGACGCCCCAGTCGACCAGCGGCACGTAGATCCCCAGCGCCCCGTGCTCGCCCGGCTGGACCGACAGGCGGACCGTCGCGACCGGCAGCTCCTTGTCCTGGCGGAACGTCGCCAGCGCGAGCACGCCGCCGGCGAGCGTCGCCGCGACGACGAGCAGCAGCGCCAGCGCCGCGCGCAGGCGCATGCCGCGACGACCGCTGGGCCGGCGCGTTGGCGCGTCAACCGATGGTCGATCGGGAAGGCTGTTCTGGTCGTTGTTTCCGGAGGAGGAACGCATGGACGGATGTGGCGGTCGTCTCCAGGGTGGCAGGCGCCACCTGCTGCTCGTGGGGCTGCTCGCGGCGCTCCTGTCGATCGCCGGTTGCGGGGGAGACGACGACACGACCGCCAGTCGCACCACGTTCGTCGCCGGCGGCAGCGGCACGAGCGAGAGAGGTACGTGGGCTTACCCGAACGGCGACGCCGGCAACACGCGCAAGGCTGACGGGCCGATCAACTCGTCGACCGTCAGCAGACTCGGCGTCGCCTGGACCGTTCCGATCACGGCGGCCGGGACCTTCGGCGGCTACGCCTCGACGCCGATCGTCGTCGACGACACCGTCTACACGCAGGACCTCGCCTCCAACGTCCAGGCGATCGACCTCGAGAGCGGCGAGGTCAAGTGGGAGACGAGATACGACTCGCCGAGCGTCGGCCCCAACGGCCTCGCCGTCGGCGACGGCCGCGTCTACGGTGGCACCGGCGACTCGGCCTTCGCGCTCGACCAGGCGACCGGCAGAGAGCTGTGGCTGCTCAGACTGACGCGCAACGAGAGAGAGGGCGTCGACATGGCGCCCGGCTACATGGATGGGATCGTCTACATCTCGACCGTCCCGGGCAACGCGAGAGGCTTCTACAGAGGCGACGGCGTCGGCATCCTCCACGCGCTCGACGGCGAGACCGGCCGCAGAGTGTGGAGCTTCTACACCGTCCCGACGACCCTCTGGGACGCCAGACACGTCGACATCAACTCCGGCGGCGGTCTCTGGCATCCGCCGGCCTTCGACGAGGAGGGCAAGATCTACGTCGACGTCGCCAACCCCGCGCCGTGGCCCGGCACGGAGGAGTTCCCGTGGGGTCAGAGCCGGCCGGGGCCGAACCTCTTCACCAACTCGCTCGTCAAGCTCGACGCCTCCTCCGGTGAGATCGAGTGGTACCAGCAGGTGCTCCCGCACGACCTCTATGACTGGGATCTGCACCTGCCGCCGGTGCTGACGGAGGCAGGCGGCAGAAGGATGGTGCTGTCGTCCGGCAAGGGCGGCTACGTCTACGCCTTCGACGCCGACAACGGCGACAGACTGTGGAGCAGAAGCGTCGGCGTCCACAACGGCCACGACAGAGACAACGAGCTGGCGCTGGCGGGCAGATACGAGATGCTCGAGACGCCGGTCACGGTCTATCCCGGCGTGCTCGGCGGCGTCGAGACGCAGATGGCCGTCGACGACGGCGTCGTCTTCGCCCCGGTCGTCGACCTGCCGACGCGCTTCGAGTCGCAGGAGAGAACCAGACTCGACATCGCCGCCGGCAGAGGGCAGATGGTCGCGCTCGACGTCGAGACCGGCGAGCAGAAGTGGGTGCACAGATTCGCGACGCCGCCGTACGGCGCGGCGACCGTCGTCGGCAGCCTCGTCTTCACGACGACCTTCGACGGAATGCTGTGGGCGCTCGACACCGCGACGGGCGAGATCGTCTGGCAGGAGAGACTGCCGGCCGGCACCAACGCGACGATCGCGATCGCCGGCGACACGCTGCTGACGGCCGCCAGCTTCCCGCAGGGTCCGGGGCAGAAGGCGCAGGTCATCGCCTACCGGATCGGCGCGACCGGCAGAGCCGAGACGGGCGGCGGCGAGGCGCAGCCGACCGGCGGCGAAGAGGAGAGAAGAGAGGAGGGCGGCGGCCAGACCACCGAAGGCGGTGGTGGCGGCGGTGGCGCCGCCGACCTCGCCGCCGGCAGAGCGATCTTCGAGCAGCAGTGCGCCGGCTGCCACACGCTCGCGGACGCGGGCGCCAGCGGCACCGTCGGCCCCGACCTCGACACGTTGAGACCGGATGCCGCGACCGTCGATGAGAAGGTCACCAACGGCGGCGGAGGGATGCCGGCCTTCGGCGGACGGCTGTCGGCGGAGGAGATCAGATCGGTCGCCGACTACGTCGCCGCGGTCGCCGGACAGGGCGGCGGCGGTGGCGGGGGAGGCGGCGGCACGCCGTAGCCCGCGACGCGATTCGCCGCACCAGATCATGGTGCGGCTGTCACAGCCGGGAGCCATCGGCAAGGTATCTCGTAGATGGCCGACTCCCGGAGCGACGACGAGCTGCTGAAGGCATCCGTGCATGACGCGGATGCCTTCGCCGTGTTCTATCGCCGCCACGCTGAGGCGGTCCTCGCGTACCTGCGCCAGCGCACGGGCGACGTCGAGACGGCGGCCGACCTGACCGCTGACGTCTTCGCCGGCGCCTTCGCGGGCCGGCGGCGCTACAAGCCGCGCCGCGAGCCGGCGCGCGCATGGCTGTTCGGCATCGCCAACAACCTGCTGGCGATGAACCGGCGCAAGCAGCGGCGGGCGCTGGCGGCACGTGCCCGTCTCGGCATCCCGCGGATCGAGTTCCAGGACGAGGAGCTGGAGCGGGCCGAGGCGCGCCTCAGCGCGCTGTTGCAGGGAAACCCCTTGACTGCGCTCGTCGACGACCTTCCCCCCGAGCAGCGTGCCGCCGTGCTCGCACGGGTCGTCGACGAGCGCGACTACGACGAGATCGCCCGCGAGCAGGATGTGAGCGAGGCACTGATCCGCCAGCGCGTGAGCCGAGGTCTCGCGCGCATCGGCGGGAGCCTGCGGGAGGGCAGAAGATGACCGAAGTGCTCGACACGATCGAGCGTGAGCTGCTGGTGGCGATCCGCCGCAGCAATGCGCGCCGCCGCCGGCGCCGCACGCTCGGAATATTCAGCGGCGCCCTCTTCGGCGTCGCGGCGGTCGCGGGCGGCGGCGTCGTCGCGACGGTCTCCGACACCCCGATCGAGCAGGTGCTCGGCGGCGGTGGCAGCGCGTCGGACAGCTTCAAGCTGGCCGTCGGGGAGCGGCCGGTGAGACTCGCGGCCACCGACGCCGCGGGGACCCCGTGGACGGTGACGATGTACAGATCGCAGGACGAGTGGATCGTGCTCAAGGCGCTGCCCGACGAGACGGTCGGACGGGTGCCGGACACGGTCGGCCGCAGCCCGCTCGCGATCGCGACCGAGCTGCTCGACGGCCCGCTGCTGTCGATCGGCCCGGTCGCCGCGACGCGCGGCGCGGTCACCTCCTACCTGCTCGTCGGGCAGGTCGAGGCGCAGGTGCGCACGCTGTCGGTCACGCTCGGCGGACGCAGCCTGCCGGCCGAGCTGTCGGCGAGCGGGCTGCGGGCGCCGATCGAGCCCCCGCCCCCGGAGGACGTCCTGCCCGAGGGCCGGAAGATGCTCGAGCAGGTCGGCGACGCGCTCGAGCTGCGCTCCTTCGCCGTCACGGTGCCGGCCGGCGCGATCGAAGCCGGCACGCGCGAGATCGAACCGACCGTCACGACGAAGCTCGCGGACGGCACCGTCAGACGCGAGCAGACCTGGCCGCTGTGCGTCTCCGCGAGCTGCGGCTTCCGACCTTACGAGCTGCCGGACCAGGACGGGTAAGGGGAAGGTCCCGGCCGGCCCCCGGGAGGGGCCGGCCGGGAGCCTGTCGTCACCGACCCCTTGCGGAGGCGGTCGGCCGGGGCGCCGTCACCATGCGCCGTCAGCCGGGAACTCGAACGACTCGGCTCCCTCTGGGCCCGTCCACGTCATGCCTCTGGGCCAGTCGTCGGTCTCGACGTCGAAGAAGTTGTCGGTCACCGTCACCGCCACTCTCGTCCCGTCAGCTTCGATCAGCACGATCGAGCTGGTGTCATCTCCGGCGATTCCCCAGACGTGGAACGGCTCACCGTAGCGGCCGTTGACCCCCGGCGCCAGGCCCGTCACCGTCAGCCGCGCGACCGACGGGCAGGCGACCGCGCCGGTGCGGAAGGCGCAGACCGCGGTTCCGTCGGCCGACGGCGCGATCCACGCCCGCTCGGCGCCGGGCGCGACCTCGCGCGCGGCAGCGAGCTCGACGGCCCCGTCGGCGAACAACGGCTGGCTGCGGATGCTGGCCGGCACGGCGTCGGCGGCTGCCTCCCGCGGTTCTTCGAGCACCTCCAGCTGCTCGCGTGCGAGGCTGCGCCACTGCGCGGAGGTGAAGCCCGGCACTGGACCGACGCGCGGCGCCGGCGCCGCGAGCGCTGGGCTCCGCTCCGGTTTCGGGTCGGCTGGCGCCGTCGTCGTGAGCGCGGCGGTCGTTACGGCGGTGGCGCAGCCGCCGAGGACGAGCAGGCGGAGGATCGTTGCCTTCGGTTGCATGATCATTCCCCTTACCAGTAGCCGTGTCCGGAGATCGTTCGGCCCGACGCGTACGTGTGATTCACGTACAACGTGAACTGGAGGGCGTCCTGGTCGTCGCAACTCGCGGCGAAGCATGCGCGGGCGAGGTCGAAGGAGCAGCCGGAGAAGTAGCCGGTGCCGACGACGCAGACGAATGCGTCCGGGCTGCCGTCGTCGGAGGCCGATCCCCAGCCCCAGTCGATTCTCGAGCCGCCTCCGTACGGGCAGTTCGTGCCGCTTCTGATCGAGCCGCAGTTCCATATGTCGTGGGACGAGTAGCCGTTTGCCGGCAGGCAGCCGGAACCTCCGGTGGTGCAGTCGGCCGAGGCCGGTGCGGAGGAAGTCGCGAACGCAACCGCCGTCAGCAGCGCCGTCAGCGATACGGCGCGGCGCAGGTGGGACCGCAGCGAGCGTTTGCCCGCGCAGTCATGGGTATCCAGCACGATGGTCCCCCTCATCGAATGGTGAGCAACTTTTTAGTTATTGAGCCCGTCTCTATCCAAACGCACGGCGGGCGTCGCCCCGCTCGATCTCTAATTATTTAAAGATCGAACTTTATTTAGCATGTCAACCGACGATTGCGCTGTCAAGCACCTTCGTGCGCATCGAAACAACGGGGTGCGAGCGTGGCGCCCGGGCAGCGCGACGCGGCCCGCGCCGTCAGCGGCTGCGGGGCCCACCGGACAAAAAACGGCGCCGCTCCCGGATCGGGAGCGGCGCCGCTTCAGAGGCGCTGCCGGTTGTCAGCCGGCGGTCACGGCGTCGGCTGCACGCACGCGCTGCCGCCGTTGACGTAGCCGGGGCCGCTGCCGGGCGTCGTCACGATCTCCGAGCTGAACGTGTTCTGCGCTCTGAGGAAGTTCGTGATCGCGGTGAAGTCCTGCGCACCGCCGGCGTAGCCGGGGAGCCGGACCGTGTTCGCCGGGAAGTCGTGGAAGACGTTGAGGTCTCCCGCGAACGGCCCGCTGCCCGTCAGCGTGTTGCCTCTCAGGTCGAGGCATCTGTCGACTATCGCGTTCGGATCGGCGACCTCGCTGAGGAAGCCGGCGAACGTTCTCACCTGGCCGGGCTCGGTGACCGTGTTGCCGGTCACCGTCAGGTCGACGTCGACGGTGCCGTTGTCGCCGGCACCGTCCTCGCCGCTGGTCGCCGCGATCCCGTACTGGTTGTACTGACGCACCTGGTTGTTTCTGATCGCCGCGACGTGTCTGCCCTGGCCGCGCGCCTCGACGACGATGCCGGAGCCGACGCGCGCGCCCGATCTGACGACGCCGGTGATCCCGACGACGTTGTTCTCGATCAACCCGTCGGCCGTCGCGATGCCGGTGCCCTTCTGCACGTAGATGCCGTTGTCGGCGCCGCTGACGGTGTTGTTGTCGATCTCGTACGTCAGTCTCGCGCCGCTGCCGTTGCCGCTCGTCTGCGCGAGCAGGGCGACGTTGCCGCTGACCTGGCTGGCCTGGCCGTTGGCGAGTCTGCTGTCGGTGACGGTCAGGTCGCTGGTGGCCGTGTCGGTGACGACGTGCTGGACGAGGTCCTCGCGCGACGATCTGAACTGGCTGTCGTCGATCGTCGTTCTCGCCGACACCGTCCCGCGCGCGGCGACGAGGAGGGCGTTGCCGCCGAGCGTGGAGCTGTTGGCGCCGACGTCGATCGTCTGCAACGTCAGGTCGAGCGCCCCTCTCGTCGCGTTGACGTGGACGTTGTCCTCGATCGCACCCGAGATCGCCGACGAGCTGATCCCGGTCGTGCCGGTCGGGTCGGTCATGTAGACCGAGCCCTCGTCGAGCCCGTCGTTGGTGCCGTTGGTGCCGTTGATCGTCGAGCCGTCGAGGCTGAAGGCGTCAGCCGAGACCGTTCGCACCGCCCAGCCGTCGTTGTTGCTGAGCGCCAGCGATCTGAGCGTCGTGCCGCTGGCGGCGTTGACGTACACGCCGATGCCCTGCGTCGTGCCGTCGGCGCCTCTGATGTTCTGGATCGTGCCGCCGCTGCCGGCGCCGCCGGTGCCGGTCACCGCGAGGTTGCCGGTCGCGCCGGTCGTGTCGAGCACGATGCCGTTGGCGGCGCCGTTGGCCGCGACCGACTGGAAGGTCGCGTCGGCGGCGCCGATCGTCGTGTTGGCGATCCGCAGCGGCGTGCCGGTGCTCGACGCGATTCTGTTGCCGCTGCCCGTGACCGACACCGTGCCGCCGCCGGTCGCGTCGAAGCCGCGGCCGCTGGTCGTCGTGATGCCGAGGCCGCCGCCGTTGAACGCGATCGCGTGGCCGGTGTTGCTCGTGAGGCTGACGCCGGTCGCCGTCGTCGTCGTGGCGGTCGTGGTGCCGCTGAACGTCGTCGTGCCGCCGCCTCTGTTGCCGGAGACGTCGATGCCGACGGAGCCGGCGCCGGTCGCGCTGACGGTGTCGAACGTGACGCTCGGCGCCGTGTTGTTGCGGATCGCGACCGCCGTGCCGCCGCTGTTGGAGACGTTGGCGGTCGAGGCGCCCGGCAGGCTCAGCCCGGCGACGGCGTCGGCGAGGAAGCCGGTGCCGCCGCTCGCGCTGACCGTCACGTCGCCGAACGCGATCGAGCCGGTCGTGTTCTGCAGCGCGACGCCGCCGGCCGGCGTGCTCGTCGCCGAGACGGTGTCGAGCGTGCCCGACAGCGCCGTGCCGGCGACGTCGACGGCACGGCCGCCGCTCGCTCTGACGCTGATCGTGCCGGCGCTCGTGAGGTTGAGCGTGCCGGCGCCGCTGGCCGCGAGGCCGGTGCCGCCGGTCGTGTCGATCGTGGTGTCAGCGACGTCGAAGCTGCCGCTCGTGCCGCTGAGCGCGAGGCCGCCGCTGCTGCCCGTCACTCTCACGTCGTTGATCGTCGAGCCGGCCGTCCCCGCTCTGCCGGAGATCGCCGCGCCGCCGGCCGCGCTGACCGCGAGGCCCTGGACGGTGCTGCCGGTGGCGAGCGTGACGCCCGCGCCGGCCGCGTTCCCGATCGACGGCCGTCTGGCGCTCGCGCCGTCGTAGAGCGTGTCGCCTCTGACGACGAGGTCGACCGCCTCGCCGAGCAGCCGCTCGTTGGCGTCGAGCACGGCGCCGGCGTTCTGGCCGGTCGTGCCGCTGCCGGTGTGCACGAAGATCGTGTCACCGGCGCCGGAGGCGGCGGTCGCCTCCGCGAGCGTGTCGAAGGCGTCGCTGGAGCGGCCCGTGCCGCCCGCTGCCTCGGTGTTGTCGACGTACCAGACGCGGCTCGCGAGTCTGATCGTGACGGTGCCGACGTCGGTTCTGTCGCCGTCGGTGACTCTGTAGTCGAAGGAGTCGTCGGTGGCGGTCGTGCCGGTCGGCGGGATGTAGGTGAACGTTCCGTCGCTGTCTATCGTCGCGGAGCCGCCCAGTCTCGACGCCACTCTCTCGGCGACGATCGAGAGCTCGCTGTCGAGGTGGTCGGGATCTCTGTCGTTGCTCTGGACGCTGCCCGTCAGCGTCTTGCCGGCCTCACCGGCCGGGATCGGGTCGCTGACGACGAGCCGCGTGTTGCCGACGCCGTCGTAGCTCTCGTCGACCGCTCTCGGCGCGTCGTTGACGCCGGCGATCTCGATCGTGACCGTCGCCGTGTCGTTGAGGCCGCCGTCGGTCGCGCGGTAGGTGACCGAGTCGGTCACTCTGTCGCCCGGTCTGAGCGCGTCGAATCTGCCGTTCGGGTCGTATCTGAGCGAGCCGTCGGCGTTGATCGTGACGCTCGCCCCTCTCGTCGTCGTGATCGCTCTCGCGACGTTCGCGCCGCTGCCGTCGACCTGGTCGACCGCGAGCACGTCGCCGCTGTCGGGATCGCTGTCGTTGGTGAGCACGCCGGCGGCGGGCACCGTCAGGACGGTGTCCTCGTCGGTCGAGTACGCGTCGTCGATCGCGTCGGGTCTGTCGTTGAGACCCTCGATCGTGAATCTGACCGTCGCGACGTCGCTGCCGCCGTTGGGATCTTCGACTCTGTACGTGACGGTGTCGTCGATTCTGGCGCCCGCTCTGAGCGATTCGAATCTGCCGTTGGGGTCGTAGCTGAGCGAGCCGTCGGCGTTGATCGTGACGAGCGCGCCGGAGGCCGCCGCGAACGTCGTGCCGACGTTGCCGGCGCTGCCGTCGACCTCGGCGACCGTGAGCGTGTCGCCCTCGGCGTCGACGTCGTTGGCGAGCACGCCGCTGCCCGCGGCGACGGTGAGCAGGGTGCTCTCGTCGGTTCTGTAGCTGTCGTCGGCAGCGACCGGCGCGTCGTTGGCGCCGGTGATCGTGAACGTGATCGTGGCGCTGTCGGTCGCTCTGCCGTCGGTGACGCGATACGTGACCGTGTCGGTCGCTCTCTCACCGGCTCTCAACGCGTCGAAGGCGCCGTTGGGGCTGTATCTGAGCGCGCCGTCGGCGTCGATCGTGACGCTTGCGCCTCTGGCGGTCGCGGTCGCTCTGCCGACGTTGCCGGCGCTGCCGTCGACCTGGTCGACCGTCAGCGTGTCGCCGTCGAGGTCTCTGTCGTTGGTCAGCACGCCCGGAGCGGCGTCGGTCACCGTCGTGTCCTCGTCGGTGCTGTAGGCGTCGTCGACGGCGTCGGGTCTGTCGTTGCCGCCGGTGACCGTGACGGTGAGCGTCGCGGTGTCGCTGCCGCCGTTGCCGTCGGAGACGCTGTAGCTGACGGAGTCTCTGACCTCCTCGCCGTCTCTGACGCCGGTGAAGGCGCCGTTGGGGTCGTATCTGAGCGAGCCGTCGGCGTTGACCGTGACGAGCGCGCCTCTCGGCGTGACGTGCGCGGTCCCGACGTTCGCGCCGCTGCCGTCGACCTCGCTGACGATCAGCGTGTCGCCGTCGACGTCGGTGTCGTTGGCGAGCAGGCCCGGAGCCGCGACCGTCAGCGGCGCCGAGTCGGACGATCTGTAGTCGTCGTCGACCGCGTCCGGTCTGTCGTTGACGCCGGTGATGGTGAAGGTGGCGGTCGCGGTGTCGCTGCCGCCGTTGCCGTCGGAGACTCTGTACGTGACGGTGTCGGTCGCTCTCTCGCCGACGCCGAGGGCCTCGAACTGACCGTCCGGGTCGTAGCTGAGCGAGCCGTCGGCGGCGACGGTGACCGTCGCGCCTCTGGCCGTTCTGTACGCCGTCGCGACGTTCGCCGCGCTGCCGTCGACCTCGGCGACCGTGAGCGTGTCGCTCTCGGCGTCGCTGTCGTTGGCGAGCAGGCCGCTGCCGGCGGTGACGGTGAGCGGTGTCGCCTCGTCGGTCGTGTAGTCGTCGTCGGCGGCGACCGGCGCGTCATTGACGCCGGTGATGGTGAAGGTGGCGGTCGCGGTGTCGCTGCCGCCGTTGCCGTCGGAGACTCTGTACGTGACGGTGTCTCTGACCTCTTCGCCCGTTCTCAAGGCGTCGAAGGCGCCGTCCGGGTCGTAGCTGAGCGAGCCGTCGGCGGCGACGGTGAGCGTCGCGCCTCTGGCCGTTCTGTACGCCGTCGCGACGTTCGCCGCGCTGCCGTCGAGCTCCGCGACCGTCAGCGTGTCGCCGTCGGCGTCGCTGTCGTTGGCGAGCAGGCCGCCGCCGGCGGTGACCGTCAGCGGCGTGTCCTCATCGGTTCTGTAGTCGTCGTCGGCGGCGACCGGCGCGTCGTTGGAGCCGGTGACCGTGAACACGATCGTCGCCGTGTCGCTGGCTCTGCCGTCGGTGACGCGGTAGGCGAACGTCTCTCTGACGATGTCGCCGGCTCTGAGCGCGTCGAAGGCACCGTCGGGGTCGTAGCTGAGCGAGCCGTCGGCGTTGACGGTGACCGTCGCGCCTCTCGGCGTGGTGATCGCTCTGCCGACGTTCGCCGCGCTGCCGTCGACCTCGTCGATCGACAGTCTGTCGCCGTCGAGGTCTCTGTCGTTGGAGAGCGCGCCCGGCGCCGGGACCGTCAGGAGCGTGCCGGCGTCGGTCGTGTAGCCGTCGTCGGCGGCCGTCGGGTCGTCGTTGACGGCGCTCACCGCGACGTCGCGCGTGACCGCTCTCGACGGCGTGCCGCCGGCGTCGGTCGCGACGAACTGCACGCTGCGCGCCGCCGTCGACGGCGCCTCGCTCGTGTTGCTGTAGGCGACCGTGCGCAGCGCCGCCTGGTAGTCGGCGAGCGAGGCCGTGCCGGTCAGCGTCAGCGTTCCGGTGGCGGCGTCGTATCTGTCTCTGATCCCGCCGGGCGCGGCTGCCGTCAGCGACAGCACGTCCTCGCCTCTCGCCAGCCCTCTGACGATCTGGACCGTCGCGCCGGAGAGGTTCGCGGAGTCGGCGTCGCCGACCGTGAGGCCGCCGTCGACGACCGTCGCCGGATCGTTCTCGGTGTAGGGGACGGCGCCGCTGCCGCTGAGCGTGACCACCGGCGGGTCGGCGACCGCTCTGACGTTGACGGTCTTGGTCGCCGGGGCGCTCGTGAGCGCGCCGTCGGTCGCGGTGAACGTGACCTGGCGCGGGCCGGCCGTCGGATCTCTGCCGACGGTGGCGTTGCCGTAGGTGATCGAGCGCAGCGCCGCCTGGTAGTCGGCGACGGTCGCTCTGCCGCTGAGCGTCAGCGTGCCGGTCGCGGCGTCGAATCTGCCTCTGATCGCGCCCGTGTCTCTGAAGGCGAGCAGGTCCTCGCCTCTGACGTAGCCGCTGCCGATTCTGGCGACGGCGCCGGTCAGCTGCGGGGAGTCGACGTCTCTGACCGTCAGCGCCGCGTCGACAGCGACCGGCGGCGATCTCTCCTCGTAAGCGGTCACGCCGGCCGAGGTCGTCACGACCGGGGCGTCGTTGATCGCTCTGACGGTGATCGTGACTCTGGCCGTGCTCGAAAGCAGGCCGATGCGCACGCGATAGACGAACGAGTCGGTGCCGGTGAAGTCAGCGTTCGGCGTGTACGTGACGAAGCGGCCGCTGCCGCTCAGGCTCCCGTGCGCGGGACCGCTGACGATCGAGAAGTCGCCGAACAGCTCCTGTATCAGGTCGCTCGCGAGGTCGATTCTGACGGCCGTGTCCTCGTTCGTGGAGACGCTCTTGTTCTGCGCGAACGGCGGCAGCGGGATCGTCTGCGGCGCTGAGCCTCTGCCGGGCGGTGGTCTGGGGAAGTTGAAGAACGACTGCGGGTGGACGCCCAGCTTCTTCAGCGACGAGGATGCGGCGCCGCGGGAGTAGCCCTCGGTCAGCAGCGTCGAAAGGAAGGGGATGCCGGTCGCGGTCGAGGCGTTGGCGCGGTCGACGGCGGTCGGGTCGGCCAGCAGGCCGTCGATGCCGCTGAGGACCCTGCTCGTGAAGGCGAGCTGCGCGGCGGTCGTGCCGCACAGTCTGCGCAGCTCCGGGATGCAGGCGTAGGTCGGCTCGTCGGACTCGCTGGCGGTCATCAGCACGCGCAGGTTCGGCTCGCTCTTGAGCGTCGCGATCAGCCCGCCCGCGTACGGCGCGTCGACCAGCAGCTGCCACTCGACCTGCGGGTGGGCGCGCAGCAGTGCGCGCAGTTCGGCGGCGCGCAGGTCCTGCTGCTCCAGGCGGCCGTCGGCATGCCCGGAGGCGCCGAGGTTGATCGTCGGCTGCCCGCCACGGACGCCGCCGCCGGCGATGAACAGCAGCACGCTGCGACAGCGGTGACCTCTGATCAGGCGCGTCACGAAGGCGGCCGGGCTGAGGCCGTCGCGCGTCGAGTAGCGCGCCGCGACGAACCCTCTGTCGCGCCGTTCGAGGTCGGCCAGCAGGCCGCCGACGGCGGCGCGGGTGCGGTCGACGCTGGCGTAGTCGTAGGAGTTGTCGAGCATGTCGGCGACCGTCACGGCGCACGCGTCCCCGCGCGCGAGTGCGCCGGCGGCGCGGTTGGAGCCGGCGGCGGTCGCGATCGCGATCGGCGCGATCGTGCCGAGCGCGTCACGCATCGGGGCGGCCGTCAGCGTCGTCCACGAGGTCGACGCGGCGGTGGCGGTGGCGCTGGTGCGGGCGCCGCCGGCAGTCTGCGGCAGGCGCTCGAAGGCGCGGTATCTGTCGTCCCGATAGGCGGCGGCGTTGCGCAGGTAGAGCGGCAGCCGGCCGGCGACCAGCGGCGGCCAGTCGAAGCTGCGGCTGACGCGCACGTCGCCGCTGTGGACACCGACGAGCGCGATGCGACCGGGGTGCTGATAGAGCTGGAAGGGGCCGCGGTCCTCGTAGTAGAGCCAGGCCGCCTCGCCGCCGACGCGCAGCACCTCGGGCGCGCGCGTGACGGTCGCACCGGCGCGACGGAGGCGGTCGCGGCGCGCGCTCGTGTTCGGCTGGAAGGCCGAGGCGGAGGTGGTCGCGCGCGTGGCGCCGGCCTGTGTGATCGCCGTTCCCGGCTCCAGCGGCTGGGCGGTGCGGAAGACGATCACGGGCGCGCTGCCGCGGGCGGAGCCGAGCGCGGCGAGCGCCGCGTCATCGGCTCGCTCAGGCGTGATCGCGAACGCCGGCGCCGCAAGCAGCGCGGTCGCGATGGCCGTCACGACGGCCATGCAGAGGATCAGCGCCCCGCGGCGCGCTGCTCGCGCCGTGTCGCGGTCGGCTGCTGACGGATTCCCGGAGACGGTCACGCCGTGTTCCTCCCTGTGCGCCCCGTGGCCCGTGCCACTGCCGCAAGATCGTCGATGTTCGTGAGTGCGCGCCCTGATCGATGCACCCACGTCTGGTACTTCAGCACGAAGTCGCCGGAGGATAGCTCTGCACCTCCTGATTGCGCAAATCCCTGCCAAACATTGAACACGCTTTGCATCCTGAGTGGAACATCTATACGGTGCGTCGCGCAAAACGTCCGGGTGTGTACGGGAGCGAAAAACAAGGGGCCAGATGTCGGAGCCATTTCTCGGCGAGATCCGCCAGATGTCGTTCAACTTCGCGCCCCGGGGCTGGGCGCAGTGCAACGGGCAGCTGCTGCCGATCGCCCAGAACCAGCCGCTCTTCTCGCTGCTCGGCACGACCTACGGCGGCGACGGGCGCGTCAACTTCGCGCTGCCCGACCTGCGCGGCCGCACCGGGATCTTCACCGACTTCGGCCAGCATCCGCTCGGGGAGCGGGCCGGCAGCGAGGCTGTGACGCTCTCACCGCAGCAGCTCCCGCAGCACAGCCACACGCTGTACGCGTCGAGAGCCAACGGCGACGACACCTTTCCGGGCGTGTTCGCCTCGGTCGCCAACACCTACGGCCCGCCGACCAACCTGCGACCGCTCGGGGACGCCCCGACGCAGGGGCCGCCGACGATCTCACCCGTCGGCGCCAACGCGCACGACAACATGATGCCCTACCTGGTCATCAACTTCTGCATCGCACTGCAGGGGATCTTCCCCTCCCAGACCTAGGAGTCACGATGACCCCCTTCGTTGGTGAGATCCGCATGTTCGGCGGCAACTTCGAGCCGCAGGGCTGGTACTTCTGCGACGGTCGGTCGCTGCCGATCTCGGAGTTCGAGACGCTCTTCAACCTGATCGGCACGACCTACGGCGGCGACGGGCAAGAGACGTTCCAGCTGCCGAACCTGATCGCTCGCGCGCCGCTGCACCAAGGCGGCGGCCCCGGCCTCAGCCCGCGCATAATCGGCGAGCTCGGCGGCAACGCGGAGATCACGCTGCAGGCCAACCAGCTCGCCGGCCACACCCACATCATGGCCGCCAGCGGCGACCCCGGCACCTCGCCGAACGCGGCCGGCGCGGTGGTCGCGAAGGGCGCCGCGGTGCAGATCTTCCGCTCCGGGACCCCGGCGAGAGCAACGATGCCGGGGGCGCTCGGGCCCGTCGGCGGCAGCCAGCCACACGAGAACCGCCAGCCGTTCCTCGGCATCCGCTACATCATCTCCCTCTTCGGGATCTTCCCGAGCCCGACCTGAAAGGCGCCTGCGATGACCGATCCATTCGTCGCCGAGATCCGCATCTTCGCCGGCAACTTCGCGCCGCGCGGCTGGGCCTTCTGCTCCGGTCAGCTGCTGCCGATCTCGCAGAACACCGCGCTCTTCTCGCTGCTCGGGACGATGTACGGCGGGGACGGCAAGTCGACCTTCGCGTTGCCCGACCTGCAGGGCTCCGTGCCGCTGCACGCCGACAACGGCGTGCTCGCGCAGGGCGAGGTCGGCGGTAGCGAGACCGTGACGCTGCTGCAGAGCGAGATAGCCAACCACACTCACAACGTCAACGTGAACCAGGTGACGATCGGAAACCTGACCGAGGCGTCGCCGACGACGATCATCTCGACGGCGAGAGGCGGCAACGCGTACACCGCGGCGATCCAGCCGGCGGACAGAGTCTCCATGAACATGCAGGCGGTCACCTTCGTCGGCAACGACCTGCCGCACAACAACCTCCAGCCCTACCTCGCGCTGACGTACATCATCGCCTTGCAGGGCATCTTCCCGCCGCGCTGGTAGCGGCGTCGCGCGTGCCTCGCGCACGCCGCGGAAGGGCCGCGCCCCGGCTCCGTAGTCCCCCGCAAAGGGGGCGCGGAGTCGGGCGGATGGCGGGCTCGAGCGCCGCTCGTAACGTGCGCTGCCATGACCGCCCTGGAGCTCGCCCGACTGCAATTCGGCATCACCACGCTGTTCCACTACATCTTCGTCCCGATGTCGATCGGGCTCGTCGCCTGGGTCGCCTACTGCCAGACGCGCTGGTACCGCACGGGTGATGAGACCTACCTGCGGATGACGAGATTCTGGGGCAAGCTGATGCTGATCTCGCTTGCGATCGGCGTCGTCACCGGCATCGTGCAGGAGTTCCAGTTCGGCATGAACTGGTCGCAGTACTCGCGCTACGTCGGCGACGTCTTCGGGGCGCCGTTGGCGATGGAGGGGCTGGCCGCCTTCTTCCTCGAGTCGACCTTCCTCGGCCTGTGGCTGTTCGGCTGGGGCCGGCTGTCGCCGAAGGTCCACCTCGCGACGATCTGGCTGCTGTCGATCGGCACGCTGCTGTCGGCCTTCTTCATCCTCGCCGCCAACTCGTGGATGCAGCACCCGGTCGGCTACGTCCTCAACGAGACGACCGGCCGCGCCGAGATGACCTCGATCTGGGCGGTGCTGACGAACTCGACGCTGATGTGGGCCTTCCCGCACACGATCCTCGCGGCCTTCACGACCGGCGGCATGGTCGTGCTCGGCGTCAGCGCCTGGAAGATCCTGAAGACGCGGCGCGCGGGAGCTGCGGGCGCGGGCGGTGCGGGCGGCGCGGGCGGTGCCGGCGCCGGCGCGATCGACGCGGTCTGGTCGCGCTCGGCGAAGCTGGTGCTGCCGCTCGTGCTCGTCGCCGCGACGATCACCGCCTTCACCGGTCACTTCCAGGGGATGCTGCTGGAGGAGCAGCAGCCGATGAAGATGGCCGCCGCCGAGGCGCAGTTCGAGACCGAGAAGCCGGCCGCCTTCTCGCTCTTCGCGACCGGCGACCTGGAGCACAACCCCGGACACACGAACGTGAACGTGCGGATCCCGTACGCGCTCTCCTTCCTCGCGACCGGCTCCTTCACCGGGGAGGTGAAGGGGATCAACCAGATCCAGGCCGAGGAGGAGGCGAAGTACGGCCCCGGCGAGTACGCGCCGGTCGTCGCCGTCACCTACTGGTCGTTCCGCGCGATGGTCGGAGCCGGTTCGGTGATGATCCTCGTCACCTTCGTCGGCTGGCTGCTCGCGCGCCGCCGCCGGCTCGATCGGACGACCTGGTTCCTGCGCCTCGCGCTCCCGGCCGTGCTGCTGCCGCCGATCGCGAACATGAGCGGCTGGATCTTCACCGAGATGGGCCGCCAGCCGTGGGTCGTCTACGGCCTGCTGCGGACCGACGACGCCAACTCGCCGCTCGTCGGCCAGGCCTCGCTGTGGATCACGCTCGTCGGCTACACGCTGCTGTACGGCGTGCTCGCCGGCGTCGGCGGCTGGATCGCCGCGAAGGAGATCCGCCACGGCGCCGAGCGGCCGGCCGACCCGCGCGACGAGGAGCCCGACGGCGCTCCCGTTCGTCCCGATCTCGCCCTCACCTACTGACGCGCGGCTCGCTCGCCGCCTCCTTCCTGACCCCACCGGAGCTTGCCCGCCATGGACCCCACCACGCTCGAGACGATCTGGTTCCTGCTGATCTGCATCCTCTGGATCGGCTACTTCGTGCTCGAAGGCTTCGACTTCGGCGTCGGGCTGCTGCTGCGCGTGCTCGGCCGCGACCGCGCCGAGAAGCGGATGCTGATGCACTCGATCGGCCCCTTCTGGGACGGCAACGAGGTCTGGCTGCTCGTCGCCGGCGGCGCGACCTTCGCCGCCTTCCCGGGCTGGTACGCGTCGCTCTTCTCCGGCGCCTACCTGGCGCTGTTCGTGATCCTCGCCGCGCTGATCTTCCGCGGCGTCGCGTTCGAGTTCTGGGGTAAGCACGACACGCCCCGCTGGCGGGCGACGTGGGAGTGGGCGCTGGTGCTCGGCAGCGCGGTGCCGGCACTGCTGTGGGGCGTCGCCTGGGCCAACATCGTGCGCGGCCTGCCGCTCAACGCCGACCACGACATGACCGGCTCGTTCTTCGACCTGCTGTCGCCGTACGCGCTGCTCGGCGGCGTCGTCTCGCTGGCGCTGTTCACGCTTCACGGCGCGGTCTTCCTGACGCTGCGGCTGGAGGGCGAGGTCGCCGAGCGCGCCCATCGCGTCGCCGCGCGGGTGGCGCCGGTCGCGATCGTCGCCGTCGTCGCCTTCCTCGGCTGGACGCTGGCGGAGCAGGGCGGTGTCGAGTGGCTCTCCGCCGTGCTGGCCGCGGGCGCCGTCGTGCTCGCCGTGACAGTTCCGTTCCTGCTGGGACAGAACCGTTTCGGCTGGGCCTTCGGCGTCTCCGCCGCGACGATCGCGTTCACCTTCTGCGCGCTCTTCGCCGACCTCTTCCCGAACGCGCTGCCGTCGACGACCTCGGCCGCCAACGACCTCACGCTCGCGGGCGCCGCCTCGACGCCGTACACGCTGAAGGTGATGACGGTCGTGGCGGTGTTGCTCGTGCCGGTCATCCTCGTCTACCAGGCGTGGACCTACTGGGTCTTCCGCGCCCGGCTCGGCAAGGCCGACTTCGAGGAGGTCGCCAACCCGATCGACCTCGTCGCGAAGGTGACGGGCGGGACGCCGGGTGGGAGCGCCGGCGCGAGCGGTGGCCGCGGCGGCGCGGGCGGCACTGTGCCCGGCGGCAGCGGCAGTGGCGGCGCGGCCGGCACTCTGCCCGGCGGCAGCGGCGGCGCGGCC
>NZ_JAWSTH010000105.1:0-21688 GCF_033542075.1 Conexibacter stalactiti | reverse complement strand
CGCCGGGCGGCCGGTCGGCGGCGCTGCCGGCCGCGCCGAGCAGGTCGCCGCGCTCAGACGTGCCGGCACCGCCTGGCTCGACCTCGGCGGCGGCGTGCGCGCGGTCGCCGAGTACGGCGTCGTGCGCGCCGAGCTGACGCCGCGCGCCGAAGACGCGCGCAACCCGGCCGGCAGCGCCAGCGCGCCAGGTGTGGGCGGCGCGGCCGAGACGACTCCGCCCGAGCCGGTCGCGCTCCCGGTCCCCGGCAGCGCGACCTTCGGCGCCTGGCGGCTGCGCTGCGAGGCGAGCGCGCCGGATCCCGTCGACGGCGTGCTCGACCGCGCCGCGCTCGGCGGCGCCGCCGAGCTGCTGGTGCGCCCGTGGCGCACCGGCGATCGGATCGCGCCGATCGGCCTCGGCGGCACCAAGTCGCTGCAGGACCTCTTCACCGCCCGCCGCGTGCCGCGCGCCCGCCGCGCGCTGCTGCCGGTCGTCGTCTGCGGCGAGGAGGTCGCGTGGGTGCCCGGCGTCGCGACCTCGGCGCGCTTCGGCGTCACCGCCGCCACGCGCGAGGCGGTGCGGCTGTCGGCGAGCGGCCCGGCGTGAGCGCGCGGCCGGCCGCGGGCGCTCCCGGCCGCGCCGCTGGAGCCGGCCCCGTAGACTCTCCGCCCCGTATGGCTTCCACGCGTGACGCCGCGATCGGCGAGATCCTCGTCCAGCCGGACGACCTGCACCACCGGGTGCGCGAGCTGGGGCGGGAGATCTCCGCCGACTACGAGGGCAGGCAGCCGCTGCTCGTCTGCGTGCTGAAGGGGGCGGTCTTCTTCCTCGCCGACCTGATGCGCGAGCTGACGGTCCCCTGCGAGGTCGACTTCATGGCGGTCGCGTCCTACGGCTCGGCCACCCAGTCCTCCGGCGTCGTGCGGATCCTCAAGGACCTCGACGCCTCGATCGAGGGTCGCGACGTGATCATCGTCGAGGACATCGTCGACTCGGGCCTGACGCTTCAGTACCTGCTGCGCAACCTCAGAGCCCGCGGCCCGGCGTCGCTGGCAGTCTGCGCGCTGTTGACGAAGCCCGAACGGCGCCGCGTCGACCTCTCGCCTCGTTACGTCGGCTTCGAGATCCCGGACAGGTTCGCGATCGGCTACGGGCTCGACCACTCCGAGCGCTACCGCAACCTCCCGTACGTGGCGGCGTTGAAGACGGAGGAGCAGGACGGCGCCTGACCGCGCCGCTCACGTTCCGTAGGTTCCCTGCCGATGCAGGGAGAAGTGCAGAGCCAAGCCACGCTCCAGGATGCAGGGAAGCCTGCGGGGGCGGGAAAAGCCAGGTGCTAGGCTTGGACACCCCGTCCACCGTCACATCGGCGCCGAGGGCGCCGGGAAGCCATTCATGAGCAGGTTCTTCAAGAGCGCCGCCTTCCCGATCCTCATCGTGGTAGTGCTGGCCTTCTTCGCCCAGCGGCTCATCAACACCGGTGACTCTGGGCCGAGATACGACTACTCGACCTTCCAGCAGGACCTCGCCGACGGCAACGTCAGATCGGCGGTCATCAAGACGCGTGACAACACGCTCGAGGTGACGCTGAGAGAGCCTGCCAACAAGAAGCACGAGATCGGCTACGTGCCGGAGGACGGCGACGCGCTCGTCTCTCAGCTCGAGGAGGAGAGAGTCGCCTTCGACGTCGAGGGCAGAAAGTCCAACGGCTGGCTCTCGCTGCTGACGTACGTGCTGCCGTTCCTGATCTTCATCGGCTTCTGGATCTTCCTCATGAATCAGGTCCAGGGCGGCGGATCGAAGGTGATGTCCTTCGGCAAGAGTAGGGCCAAAAGGCTTTCCGTGGACTCGCCGAAGATCACCTTCCGTGACGTGGCGGGCGCCGACGAGGCGGTCGAGGAGCTGCACGAGATCAAGGAGTTCCTCGAGAACCCGAAGAAGTTCCAGGCGCTCGGCGCGCGGATCCCCAAGGGCGTGCTGCTGTACGGCCCTCCGGGCACCGGCAAGACGCTGCTCGCCCGCGCGGTCGCCGGCGAGGCCGGCGTGCCGTTCTTCTCGATCTCCGGCTCGGACTTCGTCGAGATGTTCGTCGGCGTCGGCGCCTCTCGCGTGCGCGACCTGTTCGAGCAGGCGAAGCAGAACTCGCCCTGCATCATCTTCATGGACGAGATCGACGCCGTCGGCCGCCATCGCGGCGCCGGCATGGGCGGCGGTCACGACGAGCGCGAGCAGACGCTCAACCAGCTGCTCGTCGAGATGGACGGCTTCGAGGCGAAGGACAACATCATCATGATCGCGGCCACCAACCGGCCCGACATCCTCGATCCCGCCCTCCTGCGCCCCGGTCGCTTCGACCGTCAGATCACCGTCGACCGGCCCGACCGCAAGGGCCGCTCGAAGATCCTCGAGGTGCACACGCGCGGCAAGCCGCTCGCGCGTGACATCGACGTCGACACGCTCGCCGGCCAGACGCCCGGCTTCACCGGCGCCGACCTCGCGAACCTCGTCAACGAGGCCGCCCTGCTCGCCGCCCGCACGGGCAAGCGCGAGATCACCCAGGTCGAGCTCGAAGAGGGGATCATGCGCGTGATCGCCGGGCCCGAGAAGAAGACGCGTGTGATGTCCGACGAGGAGCGCCGCATCACGGCGTACCACGAGATGGGCCATGCGATCGTCGGCCACTTCCTCGAGCACGCCGACCCGGTCCACAAGATCTCGGTGATCGGCCGCGGCCAGGCGCTCGGCTACACGATCTCGATGCCGCAGGAGGACAAGTTCCTCACCACGCGCGCCGCGCTCGCCGACACGATGGCGATGACGCTCGGCGGTCGCGCGGCGGAGGAGATCGTCTTCGGCGAGATCACCACCGGTGCCTCCAACGACCTCGAGAAGGTCACCGGCACCGCCAAGCAGATGGTGATGCGCTTCGGCATGAGCGAGAAGCTCGGCCCGCGCGTCTTCGGCCACGACCACGGCCAGCCGTTCCTCGGCCGCGAGTTCAGCTCCGAGCCCGACTACTCCGACGAGATCGCGCGCGAGATCGACGACGAGATCCGTCGCATCGTCGAGACCGCGCACCAGTCGGCCAAGGACATCCTGACCGAGCACCGGGAGAGACTCGAGTACATCTCGGAGATCCTGATCAAGCGCGAGACGATCGAGTCCGATCAGTTCGCCGCGCTGCTCGAAGGCCGCACCGAGGAGGACGTCTTCGGCGCCGAGGCGCCGCCGCCGCCGGAGGTGCCGTCGGCGACGACGCCCGAGCGCGGTCGCGACACACCCCGGCCGCTGCCGCGGCCCGGCCTCGCCGGCGGCGCGGCGGAGCTGCGCGGGCTGGAGTCACCAGAAAAGCCCGAGCTGGCCTGAGACGCTTCGAAGAGCCGCCCAACAGGGCGGCTCTTCTCGTTCTGGGCCCGCGACGCGCCTGCCGCGCCCGGCATGGGAGGATGGGACGGCATGCCGGCCCCGTTCCGCATCATGGGCATCGTCAACGCGACGCCCGACTCGTTCTCCGACGGCGGCCGCTACCTCGACGCGACCGCCGCCGTTGCGCACGCGCGTGAGCTGGAGGCCGACGGGGCCGCGATCCTCGACCTCGGCGGCGAGTCGACGCGCCCCGGCGCCGACCCCGTGCCGGCCGACGAGGAGCGCCGTCGCGTCGTCCCCGTGATCGAGGCGTTGGCCGCCGGCGGGAGCGCCGCGCAGCTGTCGATCGACACGATCAAGCTGGAGGTCGCGCGAGCGGCCGTCGATGCCGGCGCGACCTACGTCAACGACGTCACCGCCTTCCGTCACGACCCCGGTATGGCGGCGTTGGTCGCCGAGCGCGGGCTCGACTGCTGCCTGATGCACATGCGCGGCGAGCCGCGCACGATGCAGAGCGACCCCGTCTACGACGACGTCGTCTCGGAGGTGAAGGCGTTCCTCGAGGAGCGGCTCGCGTTCGCGGTCGCCGAAGGGGTCCCGGAGGAGCGGATCCAGCTCGATCCCGGGATCGGCTTCGGCAAGACGGCGGAGCACAACCTCGAGCTGCTGGCGCGGCTCGACGAGCTGGTCGCGCTCGGGCGGCCGGTGCTCGTCGGCGTCTCGCGCAAGACCTTCCTCGGCCGCATCACCGGCCGCGACGTCGACGATCGGCTCGCCGCGACGCTCGCCGCCAACGTGCTCGCGTTCACGAAGGGCGCGACGATCTTCCGCGTCCACGACGTGGCGCCGCTCAGAGACGCGCTTGCGGTCGCTGCTGCTACCGTCCGCGCACGATGAGCCCCGACGAGAACGACGAGTTCGAGGACGACCTCGACGACGAGCTGGAAGACGAGCCCTCCGAACCGGTCGTCACGATCGAGATCAACGGCCTCTCCCTCTACACCCATCACGGCGTCAGCGCCGCCGAGCGCGAGGTCGGCCAGCGGCTCGTGCTGGATCTGAGGCTCGAGGTCGGCGACTGCGACGCGACGATCACCGACCGCGTCGAGGACACGATCGACTACGGCGAGGTCTGCCAGGTCGTCGCGCTCGTCGCCCAGCAGCGCTCCTACAGAACGCTGGAGCGGCTCTGCACCGCGATCGCCGACCGCCTGCTCGACCAGTACGACGCGGAGACCGTCTGGGTCAAGGCCTCCAAGCCGGAGCCGCCGATCCCGCTGCCGGTCGACGACGTCTCGGTCGAGGTCTTCCGCGAGTCGGACGGCTGAGCGCCGTCGCGCGGCCGCGCCCGCAGCTGTGATGGCGCAACGGATCGGCTACCTCGGGCTCGGCTCCAACGTCGGCGTGCCGCGCGAGAACCTCGCGGCCGCCGTCGCGGCGCTGCCCGCGCACGGCGTGTGCGTGCTGGCCTCCTCCTCGACCTACGAGACCGATCCGGTCGGCGACGTGCTCGACCAGCCGGACTTCCTCAACGCCTGCCTGCGGATCGCGACCGAGCTGGAGCCGGAGGAGCTGCTCGGCGCCTGCAAGGCGGTCGAGCGCGAGCTGGGACGGGTCGCGCAGGAGAGCCCCGACTACGTCAGACACGGGCCGCGACCGATCGACGTCGACCTGCTGCTGCTCGGCGAGCTGGAATACAGCTCCGAGCGCCTGCGGCTGCCGCACCGCGAGGTCACCAGCCGCCGCTTCGTGCTCGTGCCGCTGCTCGACCTCGACCCCGAGCTGACGCTGCCTAGCGGCACACGGCTCGCCGACGCGCTCGCCGCGCTCCCATCCGGGGAGAGAGACGACGTGCGCCTCGCTGGCGACCCGCTGCTGTGAGCGGCGCGCGCTAGACCGCTTCGAGCTGCGGCTGCGGCACCGGGAGGGTTCCCGGCGGCAGCTCGCCCTCGCCCGGGTAGGCCGGGACTGCCCTGCGCGCCAGCTGCCATGCCGGTCGCGCGGCCAGCAGCGGCCAGGCGTCGGCGAAGGTGCCGAGCATCCGCAGGCTCGACCCGATCTGGAGGTCGGCCGCGTTCGGCTGCGGGCCGCCGACGACGCCGTCAGCGATCAGCTCGTCGACGTGGTCGAGCCAGCCGGGCAGCGCCGCGACGTCGGCCCGCAGGGTCGCCTCGTCGGCTCTGTTGCGCCAGCGCGCGGCGCGGCAGACGAGCGGCGTCACGAGCGTGCGGGCGGGGCGCGGCAGCGGCAGCTTCGAGCCGTGCGCGTAGCCGTCGATCGCGCGCGGCGCGCCCGCGATCCCCATCCAGAACATCCGCCGCACGGCCGGCTGCAGCACCTCGTCGCCCCAGCGCTCGGCGGCGAGCACGCGCTCGCGCTCCCGCGGATCCGGCGGCAGCAGGACAGGCTCGGGGACGAGCTGGTCGAGCCGGTGCAGGATCGAACGCGAGCCGATCACCGTCTCGCCGTTGCCGAGCACCAGCACCGGCACCGTCAGGGTGCGGAAGCGCAGCCACTGCAGCGGCACGTGGAAGGCGGGCGGCAGCTCGACGACGCGGTAGGGCTGCTGCTTGAGCTGGAGCGCTCGCTCGACGGCGACGCAGGGGTGGGATCCGTGGATCGCGTAGAGCGTGTGACCCATCGCGCGAGCATACGCCTCAGCACACCGCTTTCGCGTCGGTTGGCGCGCTCGGCGCCGCGGCGCTCGCTGCCCGCGGCGGCGGCGCGGCGCATGGGCGTCACGTCGCCGCTCCAGCGGCGATACTGTCGCGCCCATGCTTCTCGTGCTCGACGTCGGCAACACCCAGACCCACTTCGGAACCTTCGACGGCGATCAGCTGACGGAGCACTGGCGCTTCGCCACCGTGCGCGAGTCGACCGCCGACGAGCTCGGCGCCAAGCTCTCCAACCTGCTCGGCCTGCGCGGCCTCTCCTTCGACGACGTCGCCGCCTCGATCGTCTCCAGCACCGTCCCGCAGCTGGGCGCCGAGTGGAGGACTGTCGGCGAGCGGTACCTCGGCCACCAGATGGTCGTCGTCGGCCCGGGGATCCGCACCGGGATGCCGATCCGCTACGAGAACCCGCGCGAGATCGGCGCCGACCGGCTCGTCAACGCCGTCGCCGCGTTCGAGCGGATCGGCGCCGCCTGCGTCGTCGTCGACTTCGGCACCGCGATCACGTTCGACCCCGTCTCGGAGACCGGCGAGTACCTCGGCGGGATCATCGCCCCGGGCGTCGAGATCTCGATGGAGGCGCTGACCGAGCGCGCTGCCGCGCTGCCGAAGATCGACCTCGTCGAGCCGCGCGCGCTGATCGGCAAGACGACCGTCGACGCGATCCGCTCCGGCATCGTCTACGGCTTCGCCGGCCAGGTCGACGGGATCGTCAGACGGCTGCGCGCCGAGCTGGGCGAGGAGACGGCGACGATCGCGACCGGCGGCCTCGCGCAGGCGATCGTCCCGTTCACGGAGGAGATCGACGAGACCGACGACCTCCTCACGCTGACCGGGCTCCGCCTCCTGCACGAGCGCAACACCGCCTGAGCAGCGCCTCGCCGCCGCTGGCTTTGTCCTCGGTCGCTCATGGGCTGGCGCCCGGGCACCGCGGACGAAGTCCGTGGTCGCTCCCTGCGTCCGCGCCAGCGACGACGATCCGCCCCTCAGCCGAGCGCGTCTACCATTGACGAAGTGCGCTCTCTCCAAGACTCCTGGACGCTCGGCGGCGTCGAGATCCCCAACCGCGTCGTGCTCGCCCCGCTGGCGGGCATCGGCAACTGGTTCGTGCGCCTGCAGGCGAAGCGCTACGGCGCCGGCCTCGCGGTCTCGGAGATGGTCTCCAGCCACGCGATCCACTACGGCAACGAGAAGACGTGCACTGAGCTGCTGCGCGTCCACCCGGAGGAGCAGGTCAGAGGCCCGGTCTCGATCCAGCTGTTCGGCAACGACCCGGAGATCATGCGCTCCGCGGCCGCCAGAGCGGCCGAGACGGGCGCGAACCTGATCGACCTCAACATGGGCTGCCCGGTGCCGAAGGTCTGCAAGACCGGCGCCGGCGCCGCGCTCGTGAAGGATCCCGATCTCGCGGTCGCGATCGCCGTCGCGGCGCGCGAGGGCAGCGGGCTGCCGGTCACCGTCAAGCTGCGCCCGGGGCTGCGCCCCGGCGACCAGCACGGGATCGAGCTGGCCTATCGGCTCGTCGCCGACGCCGGCATCGCCGGCCTCTGCATCCACCCGCGCCACGCCTCGCAGCAGCACAGAGGCAGACCGGACTACGACCTCGCCAAGCGGCTCGTCGAGGAGCTGCCGGTGCCGGTCCTGATCTCCGGTGGGCTCAGAAGCGCCGAGCGTGTCAGAGAGGTGTTCGAGTACACGGGAGCGGAGGCGGTGTTGCTGGCGCGCGGCTCGCTCGGCAACCCGTGGCTGTTCGAGCAGGTGCTCGGGCTGCGCGAGGGCGACCCCAGCCGCGAAGAGATCCTCGACGAGGTCGCGTGGGTTCTGGAGCGCGCCGTCGAGCACCTCGGCGAGCAGCGCGCCGCCCGCTATCTGCGCAAGTTCTACCCCTGGTACGTCGAGCGCCTCGGCGAGGGCGCCGAGCTGCAGGACCGCCTCCAGCGGACCGAGTCGATCGACGACGCCCGTGTCGCGTTCGGGCTGCCGGCGCTCGCGGCGGCGGCCTGATCACAGCTCGCAGTGCTTCGCTTGCGAAGCACGCTTACCGAGTACTTAGAACCGCGTCGCTATACTGTCGCGCCCCGTCGCCCTGATTGGACCAGAATCCCGCCCAGAGCGGGTTTTTCCTTGTCAGGCCCGGCGCGCTTTGCTCACCACCGCACCTCCAAGGTCACGCCTATGCCCAAGGACGTCATCCTCACGCCGGACGGTCTCACGAGACTCAAGAATGAGCTCGAGTACCTCTCGACGGAAAAGCGGCGCGAGGTCGCGGCTCGGATCAAGGAGGCTCGCGAGTTCGGCGACATCTCCGAGAATGCCGAGTACGACGACGCCAAGAACGAGCAGGCGATGCTCGAGTCGAAGATCGCGTTGCTGGAGGAGAAGCTGCGCTCGGCGACGGTCATCGACGCCGGCGACATCAACACCGACATCGTCGGCATCGGCTCCTCGGTCGAAGTCGACGACAACGGAAAGAGCGCGACGTACACGATCGTCGGCTCCTCCGAGGCCAACCCGGCCGAGCGCAAGCTCTCCAACGAGTCGCCCGTCGGCAAGGCGCTGATCGGCGCCAAGGCCGGCGAGACGGTCACCGTGCAGCTGCCCAACGGCAAGCAGCGCGAGCTGAAGATCAAGAAGATCGACGTCGGCCTCGCCTAGCGCGAGCCGCGCGCGATGGCCGCCACCGACGACGACAGAACGGGCCCCGGCGCGGAGGAGACCTCCGCGCTGTTGGCCGCCCGCCGCCAGAAGCTCGAGCGGCTGCGCGCCGAGGGGATCGACCCCTTTCCGCACGACTACGACGGCGTCACCGCGATCGCCGACGTCAAGTCCGGCTACGACGCGCTGGAGGACGGGGCCGAGACGACCGACACGTTCCGCGTCGCCGGTCGCCTCGCCGCTCGCCGCGGGCAGGGCAAGGC
Organism: Conexibacter stalactiti; assembly: GCF_033542075.1. Classification (NCBI taxonomy): domain Bacteria; kingdom Bacillati; phylum Actinomycetota; class Thermoleophilia; order Solirubrobacterales; family Conexibacteraceae; genus Conexibacter; species Conexibacter stalactiti. The sequence goes on along the minus strand of NZ_JAWSTH010000105.1, from coordinate 12,752 downwards.
CGCCTTCCTCGACCTCGTCGACCGCTCCGGGCGGATCCAGCTGCACGCGCGCGTCGACGTGCTCGGCCAGGAGACGCTCGACCGCCTCGTCGGGCTCGACCTCGGCGACCTGATCGGCGTCGACGGGACCGTCTTCCGCTCCCGCCGCGGCGAGCTGTCGCTGCGGGTCGACAGCTGGACGCTGCTGGCGAAGTCGCTGCGGCCGCCGCCGGAGAAGCACCACGGGGTGCAGGACGTCGAGACCCGCTTCCGCCACCGCGAGCTGGACCTGCTCTCGTCGGAGGAGACGCGCGCGCTCTTCATCGCACGCGCGAGAATCGTCTCCGCCGTCCGCCGCTTCCTCGACGATCACGGTTACGTCGAGGTTGAGACTCCGGTCCTCCAGCCGCTCTACGGCGGCGCCGCGGCGCGGCCGTTCACGACGCATCACAACGCGCTCGACCGCGAGCTGTACCTGCGGATCGCGACCGAGCTGTACCTCAAGCGCCTGATCGTCGGCGGCCTCGAGCGCGTCTACGAGCTCGGCAAGGACTTCCGCAACGAGGGGATATCGCACAAGCACAACCCCGAGTTCACGATGGTCGAGTTCTACGAGGCGTACGCCGACTACCAGGACATGGCCGCGCGGACCGAGCGGCTCGTCGCCGCCGCCGCGGAGGCGGCCGGCTACGACGGTGAGATCGACCTCTCGCCGCCGTGGAGACGCGAGACGCTGCACGGCGCGATCCTCGACCGCAGCGGAATCGACATCCTCGCCGCGACCGACCGCGACGCGCTCGCGGCCGCGATGGAGGCGAAGGGGATGAGAGTCCCGCCCGACGACACCTGGGCACAGCTCGTCGACGAGCTGGTCACCAAGCACGTCGAGCCGACGCTGATCGAGCCGACCTTCCTGTTCGACTATCCCGTCGAGCTGTCGCCGTTCGCGAAGAAGCACCGTGAGGACGACCGCCTCGTCGAGCGCTTCGAGGCCTACGTCAACGGGATGGAGATCGCCAACGCCTTCTCCGAGCTGAACGACCCCGACGACCAGCGCCGCCGCTTCGAGCAGCAGCGCGCGGACGCCGAGGCCGGCGACGAGGAGGCGCAGCCGTTCGACGAGGCGTACCTCCAGGCGCTGGAGCAGGGGATGCCTCCGACGGGCGGCGTCGGGATCGGGATCGACCGGCTCGTGATGCTGCTGACGGGCCGCAGATCGATCCGCGAGATCGTGCTCTTCCCTGCAATGCGGGACTGACGGCCGCGCCTCCGCAGGGAGAAAGGCCCGCAAGTTCCCGCAAGCGGACGGGCCTTAGCGCGCCGACGTGGAACTTGCAATGCGAAGCACGCGAAGCACATCCGCCCTGTTGGTAGACTGACGTATGCCCGGCGAACGAACCCGATCGCTCATCATCTGGTTGGCAGCAGCCGATGATCCGTGTATGCGGGACCATTCGCATCCCTCTGAAAGATCCCGCCTCACCCGCCCGTAGGGAAGGAACGTCGCACCCATGTTCGAGCGATTCACAGAGCGAGCCCGCCAGGTGGTCGTCCTCGCCCAAGAGGAGGCCCGGACGCTCAAGCACAACTACATCGGCACAGAGCACATCCTCCTCGGCCTCCTGCGCGAGGAAGAGGGCCTGGCCGCTCGTGTGCTCGAGAGCCTCGACATCACCGTCGAGCGTGTGCGCGCGCAGGTCGTGCGCATCGTCGGCTCCGGTGAAGAGGTGACGTCCGGTCAGATCCCCTTCACGCCGCGTGCGAAGAAGGTCCTGGAACTGGCTTTGCGCGAGGCGTTGAGCCTCGGGCACAACTACATCGGCACAGAGCACATCCTCCTCGGCCTCGTGCGCGAGAACGAGGGTGTGGCTGCGCGCATCCTGCTCGACTTCGACGCGGATTCCGAGAAGATCCGCAACGAGGTCATCCGGATGCTCTCGGGTCCCGGCGGTCGCCGCCAGGGCTCGGGCAGCGGCAGCGGGGCTGCGGCCGCCGCCGGTCCGCAGGGCGAGGGCAAGAAGTCCTCGAAGCTGCTGGACCAGTTCGGTCGCAACCTCACCAAGCTTGCCTCCGAGGGCAAGCTCGATCCGGTCGTCGGTCGCGAGACCGAGGTCGAGCGGATCATGCAGATCCTCTCGCGCCGGCAGAAGAACAACCCGGTCCTGATCGGCGAGCCGGGCGTCGGCAAGACGGCCGTCGTCGAGGGCCTCGCGCAGCGCATCACCAACGCCGACGTGCCGGAGCTGCTGAAGGGCAAGCAGATCTACACGCTCGACCTGGCTGCGCTCGTCGCCGGCTCGAAGTACCGCGGTGAGTTCGAGGAGCGCCTCAAGAAGGTGATGAAGGAGATCACCCAGCGCGGCGACATCATCCTCTTCATCGACGAGCTGCACAACCTCGTCGGCGCCGGCGCCGCCGAGGGCGCGATCGACGCGGCCTCGATCCTGAAGCCCGCGCTCGCGCGCGGCGAGCTGCAGACGATCGGCGCCACGACGCTGGAGGAGTACCGCAAGTACCTCGAGCGCGACGCCGCGCTCGAACGTCGCTTCCAGCAGATCCGCGTCGACCCGCCGTCGACCGACGAGACGTTCCAGATCCTCCAGGGTCTGCGCGACCGCTACGAGGCGCACCACAAGGTGAACATCACCGATGAGGCGCTGACGGCCGCCGCCGACCTGGCCGACCGCTACATCTCGGACCGCTTCCTGCCGGACAAGGCGATCGACCTGATCGACGAGGCCGCGGCCCGCATGCGCATCAAGTCGATGACCTCCCCGCCCGTGTATCGCGATCTCGAAGAGGAGATCGAGACGACGCGGCGCAACAAGGAGGCCGCGATCGAGGCGCAGGAGTTCGAGAAGGCCGCCAACCTGCGCGACCAGGAGCGCCGGCTGACGCAGAGAAAGCGTGAGCTGGAGGAGCAGTGGGAGGCCGGCGAGTCCGGTGAGCGCCCGTCGATCGGCGAGGAGGAGATCGCCGACATCGTCTCGATGTGGACGGGGATCCCGGTCTTCAAGCTGACCGAGGCTGAGACGGCGAAGCTGATGCGGATGGAGGAAGAGCTCCACAAGCGCGTCATCGGACAGCATGCCGCCGTCGAGGTCATCTCGAAGGCGATCCGTCGCTCCCGCGCCGGGCTCAAGGATCCGAAGCGGCCCACGGGCTCCTTCATCTTCCTCGGCCCCTCCGGCGTCGGCAAGACGGAGCTGGCGCGCACGCTCGCCGAGTTCCTCTTCGGCGACGAGGACGCGATGGTCCGCATCGACATGTCCGAGTACATGGAGAAGCACGCCGTCTCGCGTCTCGTCGGCTCGCCTCCCGGCTACATCGGCTACGACGAGGGCGGTCAGCTGACCGAGGCCGTGCGGCGCAAGCCGTACTCGGTCCTCCTGCTCGACGAGATCGAGAAGGCCCACCCGGACGTCTTCAACATCCTGCTCCAGATCCTCGAGGACGGGCGGCTGACGGATGCGCAGGGTCGCACCGTCGACTTCCGCCACGCGATCGTGATCATGACGTCGAACATCGGCGCGAGCGAGATCGCTCGCAACACGCCGCTCGGCTTCGCTGTCAGCGACGACGAGACCGGCATCACGTACGACGACATGAAGACGCGGATCATGGGCGAGCTGAAGAAGGTCTTCCGGCCCGAGTTCCTCAACCGCATCGACGACGTGATCGTCTTCCACAAGCTGGCCAAGGAAGAGATCAAGGAGATCGTCGACCTGCTGCTGCTGCGGATCCGCGCATCGCTGGCGGAGCGCGAGCTGCAGCTGGAGCTGACCGAGGAGGCGAAGGACCTGCTCGTCGACAGAGGCTGGGATCCCGCCATGGGCGCCCGTCCGCTGCGTCGCGCGATCCAGAGATACATCGAGGATCCGCTCGCCGACTTCGTGCTGCGCTCCGAGCTGATCCCCGGCGGCACCGTGATGGTCGACAAGGCCGCGGAGGGCGTGGAGGGTGACGTCTCGATCGAGATCGTCGCGCCGAAGCCCGCTCCGACGCCGGTCGGCGTCGGCGCCGAGGGCGGCTCCTCCGAGGAGGAGCCCGCCGCGCCCGAGGCCGAGGCCTCGGCCGACGGCGGAGAGCCGGCCGACAAGTAGCAGCGCGTCACGCGCATACGCAGTTTCTGGGGCGGTCCTTCGGGGCCGCCCCGTCTGCGTTCTGGGGACCGCCGGCGCCGGGGCGGTAGCGTGTGGGGCGTGCACGAGGTCGAGATCAGAGTCCGCGACGACGGGCCGTACAAGGTGACGGGCCCGGTCCGGCTGGTCGACCCCGAGGGCAACGAGATCGCCAACCCGCGGCCCGACCGGCCGATCGTGCTCTGCCGCTGCGGCCAGTCGCACACGAAGCCGTTCTGCGACGCGGCGCACAAGGCGAGCGGGTTCAACTCGTGCGTTCGGGCCGAGCGCGCGAGCGGCGGCGAGGCCGCCGGCGCGGCGCCGTCCGGCGGCGCGGCGGCGACGGCTGAGCGTGCGAGCGAGGCGGGGGCATGAGCGGCGAGCGCCGTTTCGGCGACGGCACGCGCGCCGTCCACGCCGGCCTGCCGCCGGCCGAGCAGGGGCAGCCGTTCCTGCCCGGGCCGACCTTCGCGGCGCCGTTCCACCTGCGCGGCGACGACGTCTACGACGAGCGATATGGCTACGCCCGTTACGCCAACCCGACCTGGACCGCGCTGGAGCGCGCCGTGGCGCAGCTGGAGGGCGGCGACGACGTCACCGCCCTGACCTTTCCGTCCGGCTCGGCCGCGATCGCGGCGGTCCTCTTCCCGCTGCTGCGGGCCGGCGACGTGCTCGTCGTGCAGGAGGACGCGTACCCGACCGCACGGCTGCTGGCCTCCGGCGAGCTGGCCGCGCTCGGCGTCCAGGTGCGGCTGGTTCCGACCGACACCGCCGCTGTCGTGGCCGCCGCCGACGGTGCCGCGCTGGTGCTCGTCGAGACGCCGTCGAACCCCGGCCTCGACGTCGTCGACGTGCGCGCCGTCGCCGCCGCCGTGCGCGGCTTCGGCGGGCGGCTGGTCGTCGACAACACGCTCGCGACGCCGTTCGGCCAGCGCCCGCTGGAGCTCGGCGCCGACGTGACGCTGCTGAGCGGCTCAAAGCACCTGACCGGCCATGGCGACCTGCTGCTCGGCACGATCGCCACGCGCGACGAGACGATCGCCGCCGCCGTCAGACAGTGGCGGGATCGCGCCGGCGCGATCCTCGGCCCGTTCGAGGCATGGCTGGCGCACCGCTCGCTGGCAACGCTCGACGTGCGGCTGGAGCGCCAGACGGCGACGGCGCTGGCGCTCGCGACGCTGCTGGCAGCGCGCGTCGGCGACGACCTCGACGAGGTCCGCTACCCCGGCTTGCCCTCAGACCCCGCGCACGCGGTCGCCAACCGCCAGATGGAGGGCTTCGGCACCGTGCTGACGTTCGATCCCGGCTCCGCCGAGCGGGCGCGGGAGCTGTTCGACCGCTGCGAGCTGGTGATCGAGGCGACCAGCTTCGGCTCGATCCACACGATGGCCGAGCGGCGCGCCCGCTGGGGCTACGACGAGGCGACCGAGGGCCTGATCCGCCTCAGCGTCGGGATCGAGGACGCCGACGACCTCGCGCGCGACCTCACCCGCGCGCTCGACGCGACGCGCTGACACCTGTTTCACCGTGGGGAGCGCGGATCGGTGCATCTCCTCGATGCACAGATCCGCACTCATCGCGCGAACGCGTGTTCGTCCGGGGTGGTGCGTACTCTGGATCGCCCATGGCCCGCCCGACCACCGTCCACGTCTGCTCCGACTGCGGCCACGAGACGCCCCGCTGGGCCGGGCAGTGTCCCGGCTGCCAGGCGTGGAACACGCTCGTCGAGGAGGTTCGCTCCGCGCCCGCGCGCGGCGGGGGCGGCGGCTCCGGGCGCGCGGGCGTCGGCGGCTCGCGCGGCGGCGCGGCGGTCGCGCCGACGCGGCTGGGGGCTGTCCAGGCGAGCGAGGTCGCGCGCCTGCCGACGGGGATCGGCGAGCTCGACCGCGTGCTCGGCGGCGGGATCGTGCCGGGCTCGCTCGTGCTGATCGGCGGCTCGCCGGGGATCGGCAAGTCGACGCTGACGACGATGGCGCTCGCCAACCTGACCGGCGCGGGCCGCAAGACGCTCTACGTCTCCGCCGAGGAGTCGGCGGCGCAGATCAAGCTGCGCGCCGAGCGATTGCCGGGGGCGGCGCTCGACATCCCCGTGATCGCCGAGACCGACCTCGGCGCGGTGCTGGCGACGCTCGAACGGGAGCGGCCGGAGGTCTGCGTGATCGACTCCGTCCAGACGCTCCATGCGGCCGAGCTGACGGGCGCGCCCGGCTCGGTCGGCCAGGTGCGCGAGGTCGCGGGCGAGATCATGCGCGTGGCCAAGCAGCACCGGATCGCCGTGCTGCTGGTCGGCCACGTGACGAAGGAGGGGGCGCTCGCCGGCCCGCGCGTGCTGGAGCACCTCGTCGACTGCGTGCTGCAGTTCGAGGGCGAGCGCGAGCGCACCTACCGCACGCTGCGGGCGCTGAAGAACCGCTTCGGCTCGACCAGCGAGGCCGGCGTCTTCGAGATGAGACAGGGCGGGCTGGTCGAGGTGCTCGACGCCTCCGCGCGCTTCGTCGGCGAGGCGACCCACGCGCCCGGCTCGGTCGTGCTGTGCGCGATGGAGGGGTCGCGGCCGCTGCTGGTCGAGGTGCAGGCGCTCGTCTCGCCGTCGGAGCTGGTGCCGCCGCGCCGCGTCGTCAGCGGGATCGACCGCAACCGCCTCGCGCTCGTGCTCGCCGTGCTCGGCCGCCATGCCGGCGTGGCGGTCGGCAGCGCCGACGTCTTCGTCAACGTCGTCGGCGGCGTGCGCGTCGACGAGCCGGGCGCCGACCTCGCGGTCGCGCTGGCCGTCGCGAGCGCGGCGCGCGGGGTGGCGCTGCGGGGAGCGGGCGGCAGAGACGGGGAGGACGGCCCTCCGCTGGCCTGTTTTGGTGAGCTCGGGCTCACTGGTGAGCTGCGGACGGTCGCGCACCCCGAGCGGCGGGTCGCGGAGGCGCGGAAGTTCGGTTTGGGAACGATCGTGACCCCAGAAGCCGGCACATTGCGGGCCGCGCTGCGGAGCGCGCTGCCGGTCCAGCAGCGCGCGCGGGCTGCCTGAAACGCGGCGCTTCGGCCACGTCTGAGGACGCGCGCGTTTCCGAAGCGTTTCGCAATCCGTCCAAGACTTCCTGCGTCCTGCCGAAAATCACGGAAAAACGCGGTAGAATGGTGTGTCTATGGCGCCGCGTTCCGGGGAAGAGCTCAAAGAGGAGCTCGAGTCTCGCCAAGAGCCCCGGCTCGTCAAGGCACTCGAGATGGTTGCTCCCGGCACCTCACTGCGTGAGGGGATCGACAACATCGTGCATGCTCGCACGGGTGGTCTGATCGTGATGGGCGACGCCGACGACCTCTCCTTCCTCTTCTCCGGTGGCCTCAAGCTCGACATCGATTACACGCCGGCGTTTCTCTATCAGCTCGCCAAGATGGATGGCGCGCTCGTGCTCAACGCGAACGCCACGAAGATCGTCTGGGGCAACGTGCAGCTGACGCCCGATCCGACGATCCTGACGCTGGAGACCGGCACCCGTCACCGCACGGCCGAGCGGATCTCGAAGCAGACGGAAGCGCTCGTGATCGCGATCTCGCAGCGTAGGGAAGTCGTGTCGCTCTACGTCGACGGCGCCAAGTACATCCTCGAGGACATCCCGGTCGTGCTCGCGAAGGCCAACCAGGCGCTCGCGACGCTCGACAAGTACCGCAGCCGCCTCGACCAGGTCTCGACCCGCCTGACGGCGCTCGAGTTCGAGGGCGGCGCGACGCTCCACGACGTCCTGACGGTCCTCCAGCGCGCCGAGCTGGTGACGCGGATGGGCGTCGAGATCGAGCGCTACATCGTCGAGCTCGGCACCGAGGGACGCCTGATCGAGATGCAGCTCGACGAGACGATGGTCGGCGTCGCGGGCGACAAGTCCGCGCTCGTGCACGACTACCTCGCCGAGGACACCGACGAGAACTTCGCCGTCGCCTTCGACCAGCTGGTGCGCCTGCCCCACCAGGACCTGCTCGACTTCGGTCGCCTCGCCGAGCTGCTCGGCTACGACCGCAAGGTCAACACGCTTGACTATCCCGTCTCCCCGCGCGGCTACCGGATCCTCGGTCGCATTCCGCGCCTGCCACGTCTCGTGGTGCAGCGCATCGTGCAGGAGTTCGGGGGGCTGGAGGAGATGCTCGCCGCCACTGACGGCGAGCTCGAAACCGTCGACGGCGTCGGCGAGATCCGGGCGAAGGACATCCGCGAGGGCCTTCGCCGACAGCAGGAGATCAACCTGGTGGACCGGTACCTGCAGACCTGACGGTCCGTGGGCGCTGACTGCTTGACACAAGGAGGACGACCATCACTGAACTGAGCGAAGAGCAGCTCGAGGACCTCGACATCACCATCCAGGTCGAGCACATCGAGTTCGAGATCGGCGACAACGTCGTCTACCCGCACCACGGTGCCGGCCAGGTCCTCAAGAAGGAGGACAAGGAGATCTTGGGTGAGACGCGCGAGTACCTGACGATCAAGATCCTCCACAACGACATGACCGTGATGGTCCCGACCGAGAACGCCGCCGTCGCCGGACTGCGCCGCGTGATCGACGAGGAGACCGTCAAGAGAGTGCTCGCCGTGCTGGCGGACGAGTGCTCGGAGATGCCGAAGAACTGGAACCGGCGCTTCAAGCACAACCGCGACAAGATCAAGACCGGCGACATCTACGAGCTGGCCGAGGTCGTGCGCAATCTCGCCATCCGAGAGGCGGAGAAGGGCCTGTCGACTGGTGAGAAGCAGATGTTCACGCGGGCGAAGAAGATCCTCGCCTCGGAGCTGATGTACGCGCTCGAGATGGAAGAGGCGCAGGCCGAGGAGCACCTCGACGAACTGCTCGCCTCATCCGCGGCGAGCGGCAAGGTGGCCGTCGGGGCGGAGTAGCCGGACGGGTCGGACGGATTTGGTGATGGCGGTCGCGCTGCTCGTGGCCGCCGGTCGTGGTGAGCGCCTTGGGGCCGACGGTCCCAAGGCGTTCGTCATGCTGGCGGGCCGTCCGATGCTGGAATGGTCGCTCGACGCGCTGCGCGCCGTCGCAGCGATCGAACGGATCATCGTCGCCATCCCGGAGGGGTTCGACGCCCCCGCCGGAACCGTCGGTGTCGCCGGCGGCACCGAGCGCTCCCACTCCGTGCGCGCCGCGCTCGCCGCGGCTGGCGACGGCCCGGCGGACCAGCCGATCCTCGTCCACGACGCCGCGCGCCCGCTGCTGACGCCGGCGATCGTGACCGCCACGCTCGACGCGCTCGCGCGGACCGGCGCCGACGCCGTCGTCGCCGCCGCGCCGGTCGTCGACACGATCAAGCGCGTGCATGCCGACGCGCCCGGCCTGCACGTCGAGGCGACGCTCCAGCGCCACGCGCTGTGGGCGGTCCAGACGCCGCAGGTCTTCCGCCGCGACGCGCTGGAGCGGGCGCTCGCGCTGCCCGACGACGTGCTCGCCGCCGCGACCGACGACGCCGGCATCGTCGAGCAGACGGGCGGCCGCGTCCACCTCGTAGAGTCCCCGCGCGAGAACCTCAAGGTCACCACCCCGGTCGACCTCCGCCTCGCAGCCCTGATCCTGGAAGAACGATGCTGACCGACTACCACGTGCACCTGCGTCCCGACGAGCCCGGCACGACGGCCGAGAAGTACTTCGTCCCCGCCAACGCCGAGCGCTATCGCGAAGCCGCCGCCTCGCGCGGCATCGCGGAGCTGGGCGTCTCGGAGCACATCTACCGCTTCAAGCAGGCGCTCGAGGTCTGGCAGCACCCCTTCTGGCAGTCGCAGGCGCACGAGGACATCGACGCCTACTGCCAGTTCGTGCGCGAGCAGACCGACCTCAAGCTCGGGATCGAGGCCGACTTCGTGCCGGGCAGAGAAGACCGCATGGGCAACCTGCTCGAAGCGCGCGACTGGGACTTCGTCGTCGGCTCGGTCCACTTCGTCAAGGACACCGCCGTCGACATGGCCGGCGACTGGGACGTCTGGACGACCTCGTTCGAGTCGCCCGACAAGGTCTGGAAGCGCTACTTCGAGACGCTCGGCGAGTGCGCGCGCAGTGGCCTCTACGACATCCTCGCCCACCCCGACCTCGTGAAGGTGTGGGGTGGCGAGCGGCCGAAGCCCGACGGCGACCTGCGCCGCTACTACGAGCTGGCGATCGAGGGGATCGCGGAGTCGGGGATCGCCGTCGAGGTCTCGACCGCGGGCCTGCGCAAGCCGGTCGGCGAGCTGTACCCGGCGAGCCCGTTCCTGGAGATGTGCATCGAGGCCGGCTGCCCGGTCGCGCTCTCCAGCGACGCCCACCTGCCCGAGCACATCGGCTGGGAGTACGAGTCGACCGTCGAGTGGCTGGCCGAGCGCGGCGTCACCGAGCTGGCCGTCTTCGAGCGCCGCCAACGGCGCCTGGAATCGATCGGGGCCTCCTGATGGTCGCGACCGGGATCGGCTGGGACGTCCACAGACTGGTCGCCGGCCGGCCGCTGATCATCGGCGGCGTCACGATTCCATCCGAGCTGGGGCTCGACGGCCACTCCGACGCCGACGTGCTCGTCCACGCGGTGATCGACGCGCTGCTTGGCGCCGCCGGCCTCGGCGACATCGGCGAGCACTTCCCCGACACCGACGAGCGCTGGAGAGGGGCCGACTCGCTCGACCTGCTGCGCTCGACGCGCGAGCTGGTCGCCGTCGGCGGCGTCGAGATCGCCCACGTCGACACGACCGTGCTGCTGGAGCGGCCGAAGCTGCTGCCGCACAAGCAGGCGATGCGTGAGAACATCGCGGGCGCCCTGGAGCTGCCGCTCGCGCGCGTCAACGTGAAGGCGACGCGCGGCGAGGGAATGGGCTTCGTCGGTCGCGTCGAGGGTGCCGCGGCACTCGCGATCGCGACGCTCGAGCGGCCGGAGCAGTAGGGCGGGGGCCGCGCCCGCGGCTCCGCTGCGCGCTTCGCCCGCGCTGAACCCGATCGGCTCGGTAGGGTTGGCATCGATGCGGGCGATCACGATCCATGACACCAGAAGCGGCGCGCTGCTGCCGCTGCAGCCGCGCGATCCCGGGCGCGTCTCGATCTACGCCTGCGGGCCGACCGTCTACGGCCGCATCCACGTCGGCAACGCGCGGCCGTTCGTCGTCTTCTCGCTCTTCAAGCGCTTTCTCCAGCACGAGGGCTACGAGGTCACGTTCGTCGCCAACGTCACCGACGTCAACGACAAGATCTACGACGCCGCGCGCGCCGCCGGGATCCCGAGCGAGCAGCTCGCGACCGAGATGACCGCGCACTACGTCGACGACACCGACGGGCTCGGCCTCGGCCGGCCCGACCACGAGCCGCTCGCGAGAGCGACGATCGCCGAGATCGTCGCGCTGATCGCGCTGCTGATCGAGCGCGGTCACGCCTACGCGGTCGACGGCGACGTCTACTTCGACGTGCGCTCCTACCCGCAGTACGGCGAGCTGTCGCACCGCGACGTCGACCAGATGGACCAAGGGGAGGGTGTCTCCGGCGCCGCTCTGAAGCGCGACCCGCTCGACTTCGCGCTGTGGAAGGCGTGGAAGGAGGGCGAGGACACCTCCTGGGACGCGCCGTGGGGCAGGGGCCGGCCCGGCTGGCACATCGAGTGCTCGGCGATGGCCGAGGCGCTGCTCGGCGTCGGCTTCGACGTCCACGGTGGCGGCTCGGATCTGGTCTTTCCCCACCATGAGAACGAAGCCGCGCAGACCTGTGCCGCGCATGGTGAGCCGCTCGCGCGGCTGTGGATGCACAACGGCATGGTGCGGCTCGACGGCGAGAAGATGGCGAAGTCCGTCGGCAACATCTTCCTGCTGCACGAGGCGCTCGCGACGCACGGCCGCGACGCGCTGATCGCCTACTTCGCCGCCGGCCACTACCGCCAGCCGATCTCCTACTCCGGCGAGCGGTTGGAGGAGGCGGAGCGCTCGGTGCAGCGGATCCGCGAGCTGGGCCGGCGCCTGGATCCGACGGCGCCCTCGCCGGCCGAGCTGACGCCGCTGCGCGACGGCTTCTTCGCCGCGCTCGCCGACGACTTCAACACGCCGAGAGCGTTCGCCGCCGTCTTCGACTGGGTGCGCGGCGCCAACCGCCTGATCGAGAGCGGCACGGCGGTCGGCGGCGAGCAGCTGCGCGAGATGCTGCAGGTGCTCGCGCTCGACAACCTGCTCGACGCCGCTGATGGCGCCGCGGGGCCCGACGAGGCGGCGCGCGAGCTGCTGGCACGCCGCGAGGCGGCGCGCGCGGCGCGCGACTTCGCCGCCGCCGACGCGCTGCGCGACGAGCTGGCCGCGCTCGGCTGGACGGTGCGCGACGGCGCCGCCGGCCCCGAGCTGGTCCCGCGCTAGATCAATCATCTAGTGTCGTGAGGCGCAACCGGCGCCGCCCAGCGAACTTCTGACTCACGACTCGAGAGCTAATGGCTGACAAACGCAGACAGGGGCGCGACGCGCGCCGCGCCGACGGTGGCGCCGCCGGAGGCTCCGGCTATGGCTCCGGCTCGGGCAGACGCGGCGGCTCCGGCCCCGGCAGAGGCCGCAGCTTCGGCGGTGGCGGTGGCGGCGGCAGACGCGGTCCAGGTGGTGCGTCGGGGTCCGGTGGACGCGGCGGCGCGGGCGGCGGTGGACGCGGCGGCGCGGGCGGCGGTGGACGCGGCGGCGCGGGCGGCTAC
>NZ_JAWSTH010000104.1:0-21780 GCF_033542075.1 Conexibacter stalactiti | reverse complement strand
CCCGGTCGCGATCGCCGCCGACCTCGCGGAGCTGGTGCTCGGCGAGGCGCCGCCGCTGGCGCCGCTGCCGCCCGCGGCGCCGCCGCCGCAGCCGCCGGAGCTGCCGCCGGCCGGGTGGGGCCGGGCGGCCGGATAGGGTTCTGAGCAGATGGATCGCGACGTCGCACTGATCGTCAACCCGTCGGCCGGCGGTGGCCGGGTGGCGCGCCTGCTGCCGGGCGTCGAGAGATGGCTGCGCGTGCACGGTGTCGCCTATCACGTCGAGCGCACGCGCGACATCGAGCACGCGCGTGAGCTGGCGCGCGCCGCCGCGCAGGCCGGCGAGGTCGCCGCGGCGTTCGGCGGCGACGGGATCGTCGGCGCGGTCGCGGGCGCCCTCGTCGGCAGCGACGGCGTGCTGGCCGTGCTGCCGGGCGGGCGCGGCAACGACTTCGCGCGCGCCGCCGGGATCCCGAAGTCGCCGGTCGCCGCCTGCGAGGTGCTGCGCAGCGGGCGCGAGATGCGGATCGACATCGGCGAGGTCGACGGCCGCCGCTTCGTCGGGATCGCCAGCTGCGGCTTCGACTCCGACGCCAACCGGATCGCGAACGCGACGAGGGTCCCCGGCGAGGCCGCCTACGCCTACGGCGCCGTGCGGGCGCTGATCGGCTGGAAGCCGGCCAACTTCGTCGTCACCGTCGACGGCGAGGCGCGCTCCTTCCGCGGTTACACCGTCGCGGCGGCCAACGGGCCGGCCTACGGCGGCGGCATGTACGTGGCGCCCGACGCCCGCTTCGACGACGGCCTCTTCGACGTCGTCTCCGTCACCGGCGTCTCGAAGCTGCGCTTCGTCTCGCAGCTGCCGAAGGTCTTCAGAGGGACCCACGTGCGCAACGAGGAGGTCGTCGTGCGCCGCGGCGGCGAGGTCGAGATAACCGCCGACCGTCCCTTCACGCTGTACGCCGACGGCGACCCGATCGCCGAGCTGCCGGCGACCGTGCGCACGCTGCCGGGCGCCGTTGCCATGCTCGTCCCCTGATGGCGGGTCGCGCGCTCGCAGCCAAGCTCGCCGTCGCCCGCACCGTGGGCGCGCTGGCGCGCCGCGCCGGCCGCGGCGGCGGCACCAGCCTGCCCGGCAAGGTGCTGATGCGGCTGGAGCCGCACGCGATCGGCCAGCTCGCCGCGCGGCTGCCGCACGGCTCGGTCGCGATCTCGGCGACCAACGGCAAGACGACGACGGCGGCGATGGTCGCCTCGATCCTCGAGCGCAGGGGCACGCGCCTGGTCCACAACCGCGCCGGCGCGAACATGGCCGGTGGGATCGCCTCGACGCTGATGGGCGCCGCGCGCGGCCGCGGGATCGACGGTCAGCTCGGCCTCTTCGAGGTCGATGAGTTCTGGCTCGGTCAGCTCGTCGAGGAGCTGCGGCCGCGCAAGCTGCTGCTCGGCAACCTCTTCCGCGACCAGCTCGACCGCTACGGCGAGCTGGAGACGATCGCCGATCGCTGGGCCGAGATCGTCGCCGCCAACGGCCGCACGACGCAGCTGATCCTCAACGCCGACGACCCGCTCGTCGCCGACCTCGGCCGTCACCAGCCGCGCGTCGTCTACTTCGGTGTCGAGGACGACGCGATGGCGCTGGAGCAGATGCAGCACGCCTCGGACTCCAAGCACTGCCGCAGATGCGGCCACGCCTACGAGTACGACGCGGTGTACCTCGGCCATCTCGGCCGCTACCACTGCCCCAACTGTGGTCAGCGGCGGCCGGAGCCGACGGTGATCGGCCGCGAGATCACGCTGCACGGCACGCGCGGCGCCCGCTTCCAACTGCTGACGCCGGCCGGCGAGGGCGTCGTCGAGCTGCCGCTGCCGGGGCTCTACAACGTCTACAACGCGCTCGCCGCGGCCGCGCTCTGCCATGGCCTGGGCGTCCCGTTCGAGACGATCGTCGCCGGCCTCGGCGAGGTCGCCGCCGCCTTCGGCCGCGCTGAGACGATCTCGCTCGACGGCCGCGACCTGTCGATCCTGCTGATCAAGAACCCGGCCGGCGCCAACGAGGTGCTGCGGACGCTGGCGCTGGAGCCCGAGGCGGTCGACCTGCTCGCGGTGCTCAACGACAACGTCGCCGACGGCCGCGACATCTCGTGGGTGTGGGACGCCGACTTCGAGCTGCTGGCCGGGCGTGTGCGGCGGATCACCTGCTCCGGCACGCGCGCCGCCGAGCTGGCGCTGCGCTTCAAGTACGCCGGCGTCGACCCGGAGCGGCTGGTCGTCGTGCCGGAGCTGGAGGCGGCGCTCGACGAGGCGCGCGCCGACGGCGACGGGACGCTGTTCGCGCTGCCGACCTACACCGCCCTGCTTTCCTTGAAGGAGCTGCTGGCCCGCCGCGGGCTGGCACCGGACTACTGGGCATAGATGACCGCCACCGCAACCATCTGGCACGACCTCGAATGCGGCGCCTACACCGCCGACCTGCCGCTGTGGCGGGAACTGGCGGCCGCGCACGGCGGGCCGGTGCTCGATCTCGGCGCCGGCACCGGCCGCGTCGCGCTCGACCTCGCGAGCGCTGGCCACGCGGTCGTCGCACTCGACCTGGAGCAGGAGTTCCTCGACGCGCTCGACGCGCGCGCGGCAGCCGCGGGCGTGAGCGAGCTGGTCGAGACGGTCCGCGGCGACGCGCGCACGTTCGCGCTCGACGGCCGTCGCTTCCCGCTGATCCTCGCGCCGATGCAGACGGTCCAGCTGCTCGGCGGGCCGGCCGGCCGCGCGCAGTTCCTCGCCGCCGTCCACGCGCACCTGGCGCCGGGCGGCCTGATGGCGGCGGCGCTCGCCGACGCGCTGGAGGGCTTCGACGCCGAGCACACCGAGCCGCCGCTGCCCGACATCGTCGAGGTCGACGGCTGGGTCCACGTCAGCCAGCCGGTCGCCGTGCGGCCGGGGCCGGACGGGATCGCGATCGAGCGGATCCGCCAGAGCGTCTCGCCCGAGGGCAGACGGACGGCGGAGGGCGACACGATCCACCTCGACACGCTCGACGCCGACACGCTCGCCGCCGAGGGCGTGGCGGCGGGCCTGCGGGACGGCGGCCGCGGCCGGATCGAGTCGACCGAGGAGCACGTCGGCTCCGAGGTGGTGCTGCTGCATGGGTGACACCCTGCGCGTCTGCGCCCTCTATCCCGAGCTGATGAACATCTACGCCGACCGCGGCAACCTGCTGCTGCTGCAGCGCCGCTGCGAGTGGCGCGGGATCGGCTTCGAGCTGTCGGCAAGCGATCTGGGGGAACCGCTCGACCCCGAGGGCGCCGACCTCTTCTACATCGGTGGTGGTCAGGACCGCGATCAGGCGCTCTGCGCCCGCGATCTGGCCGAGGTCAAGCGCGACGGCATCCACGCCGCGGCGGAGCGCGGCGCCGCGCTGCTGGCCGTCTGCGGCGGCTACCAGCTGCTCGGCAGCTCCTACGAGATGGGCGAGGAGACGCTGCCGGGCGTCGGTCTCGTCGACCTCGAGACGGTCCGCTCCGACGGCCCGCGGCTGATCGGCAACGTCGCGATCGAGGTCGACCTCGGCGACGGCCCGCGCGTGCTCGCGGGCTTCGAGAACCATGGCGGCCGCACCCGTCTCGGCGCCGGCGCGACCCCGCTCGGCCGCGTCCTGAAGGGTCACGGCAACGACGGCCACAGCGGCTTCGAAGGCGTCCGCCGCGGCAACGTGATCGGCACCTACCTGCACGGTCCGCTGCTGCCGAAGAACGCCTGGCTGGCCGACTGGCTGATCGCCAGAGCGCTCGGGCGCGACGAGCCGCTCCCTCCGCTCGACGACGCCTT
The DNA here is from genome assembly GCF_033542075.1 of Conexibacter stalactiti. NCBI lineage: Bacteria > Bacillati > Actinomycetota > Thermoleophilia > Solirubrobacterales > Conexibacteraceae > Conexibacter > Conexibacter stalactiti. The sequence continues at coordinate 17,976 of NZ_JAWSTH010000104.1, read as the reverse complement.
CGAGAACGCCGCCCACGTCGAAGCGCGCCGCGCGGCCGGGGCCTAGAACAACCCCTGCTGCTCGGCCGCCGACGCCCCCTGCGCGGCGTTGACCGCCTCCGCGAACGCCTTCAGATCCTGGGGATCGGGATCGGCGAGACAGTCGGGGCCGTCGTATCTGGCGTTGTTGACGGCTCTGGAGACCGCGCGCGCGTGCGTCTGCGCGGCGGCGAGCGGGTGCAGCAGCTGCTGGAGGCGCTCGACGGGGGTCTCGGGGTCGATCCAGGTTTGCTCATCCGCCGGGTCGAGGATCACCGGCATGCGCGGGTGGATGCCGAAGATCTTCTCGTTGGCCGTCGTCGTGACGATCGTGCAGGTGCGCAGCCAGGCCTCGTCCTCGTCAGCGATCGAGGGGTCCTTCCAGCCGGTCCAGAGGCCGGCGAAGGCGAACGGGGCTCCGTCCTCGCGCGTGATGTGGAAGGGCTGCTTCGCTCTGCCCTGTCTCTCCCACTCGTAGAAGCCGTCGGCGACGATCAGGCAGCGGCGTCTCGCGAACGCGGAGCGGTAGGCCGGCTTCTCGGCGACCGTCTCCGCTCTCGCGTTGATCATCTTGTAGCCGACCGAGGGATCTCTCGCCCACGGCGGCACGAAGCCCCATCTCAGCAGCCGGCCGGTCGCGACGCCCTCGCGCACGCCGACGGTGACGACGTCATCGCCGGGCGCGACGTTGAAGCGCTGCTCGATCTGCACCGACTCGCCCAGCGGGAAGCGCTGCCGCAGCTCGTCGGCGGTCGTCGTCGCGAGCGTGAACCGTCCGCACATGGCTCAACAGCCTAGCCGCGAGTTCCGGGCGCGCCACGCAGTGCGGGGCGCTGCCGTGGAACTCGCAATGCCTCAGCTTGCTGAGGCACGCGCACGGGCGCGCGCCTGCCGTCGTCTGCCGAGCAGCGCCAGCACCGCGAAGACCACGACGATCACGATGATGCCGAGCAGCAGCCCGCCGATCGTCCCGACGCCGCCGAACGGCAGCGCGATCAGCTTCGCGAGGCCGAAGCCGAGCGCCAGCAGCACTATCACGATGCCGAGCACGATCGCGAAGCCGCGCAGGCGCACGAGGATCGACGAGCCGGGCGGCGGCGCGAGCAGGCCCATGAACTGCAGCAGCATCAGCTGGCGGTTGCTCGGCGGTCTCTGGCCGAGCTTGGTGACGGCCTCCTTGAGGTCGCCGGCGCGGCGCTCGGCGAGCGCGATCGACGCGTCCGCCATGCGACGCAGCTGCAGTCGCTCCTGCGGCCGCGCGGCCGCTATCGCTCTGGAGTAGTAGGCGCGCGTCGCTCTCGCGTCGTAGCGCTCAGCCGCCCGCGCGCCGAGGATCGCCAGCGCGGCGGCCTTGAATCTCGTCTCGGCCTCGAGCTGCTCGTCGGTGCGCGTCTCGAGCTGTTGCATCGCGGCCAGGGAGCCGCGCTGCTCCATGCGCATCGGACGCTGCTTCTGCTGCTTCGCCATAGGCGAGACAGTCTAGTGCGAGGAGCGTGTCGCGCGCCGCTACGGGGCGCCGGCGCCGCCGGAGGGATCCTTCACCACGGCGGGCGGCTGCGGGACCGGCACGCTCGGCGTCTCGTCCTCGTCCGCGGAGCCCTGCGGCGGCTTCGCCGGCAGGTTGCGCGCCGCCTTCGTGCCGGGCGGCTGCACGTAGATGCGCTGGTCCTGGAGGTAGTTGCCGCCGATGTTCGAGCTGGCCGGCGGCGTTCGGTAGACGTCGACGTGTCTGCCGATGATCGCGCCGCCGACGTCGTCGGCGCTGAACCAGCCGCCGCCCGCGCTGGTGCGGTACGCGGCGATGTAGACCTTGCTGCCCATCGGGATCAGGTCGGGGTCGACCGCGATCGAGCGGTAGTACTTCAGCGGCCGCGACGGGCCCTCGCCGAAGGTGACGCCCGGCAGCGGGCGGTATCTGACGCCGGCGCCGGCCGACCAGCCGCCGCCGTCGAGCGGGAAGGTGACGTACTTCGTCTTCGACAGCCAGTAGCCGCCGGCACGCCAGAACGGCCGGCCGCCTCTCCAGCCCTTGTGGCCGGGCACGCTCGGCTTGCCGCGGTCGGTCACCCAGCCGCCGGAGCCGAGGCCGGCGATGTGGTACCGGTCGCCGTCGAGGCCGATCCCGTCGCCCTCCATCGACATGCCGGTGGAGGAGTAGAGCCAGTCGATCCGCGACTTGCGCGACAGGCCGGGCGTCTCGACCTTCTTGCCGATGAACCACCACTCCGGCGCCGGGTAGTACTCGGTCACGTCGACGTCTCTGAGCCAGCCGGCCTTCTTGATCGGCTTCGCGTCGGCATCCGCGGCGCTCAACGAGGCGCCGCCGAGCGCGAGGGCCGCGACGGCGGCGAGGAGTGTGCGAGTGCGTGTCACGGAAGGTTGGAACACCGGAGCGCGCGGGAAGCTGCGGGGAGAGGCTACGCGATTCCTGCGCGGATCGGTGTGCGCTGCAAGCGATCGACCAGGCCGGTCGGCGGACGGCGTCGCGGTCAGCGCGCCGACGACGCGACGCTCGGCGCCAGGGCGGTCGCCGCCGACCTCGCGGTGCTCGGGCTGGTTTGGCCGATCGCGAGCGGCTCCACCAGTTCGGCGCTGCAGTCCAGGTCGCCGACCGCTGTCGGCTCGCGGCGACGGCGGTGGCTGCGACCGGCGCACGCGACCAGCGACGCGGTGGCCGCTGCGATCAGCGCGCAAGCCGCCCACCCCGGCACGGTCAGCAGCGCGTCAGCCAGGTCCGCGACCGGAGGCTCGACGAGGTCGGCGGCGATCGACAGCCCCAGCGACGTGACGATGACGGTGACGGCTGTCCTCGCGCGCAGCCTCGCTCGAGCGAGACTCCAGCCGTCGGCGCGCCGGCCGGGGTCGCGACGGGTCCAGAGCCCCTCCTGCGTGGAGACCATCAGCTCCTCCGCGAGGATCGGCACGCTGCGGCGCAGGGCGGTGACGAATATGACCCCGACTGGCACGCCCTCGGCGCCATCGACGATCAGCATGTCGGCGCCCGCCGCGCGCAGTCGCCGCAGCCAGCGGATCGCGACCAGGTCGCCGTGGCGCAGCTCCAGCTCCGACAGGCCCGGCGTCCCGCGGCAGTCACGCACGTCGGCGTCGCGCACGCCCAGTTCCGCGAACAGGCGGGTCGGGGCGCCGATCGTCGTCCTGCGCCTTCCCCGCCGTGCTCTGCGACTGTGGAAGAGCCGGCTCATCAGGTAGCGCGTGTCGAGGCCGCTGTGAACGCCGGGGGCACCGTCGTCGCGGGCATCAAGGGCGGCGGGGAGCGCCGCGTGGTCTTGGACCGGGGAGAGGGAGATCACGACGGAGTCGTCTGCGAATGCGTACGGCTCGGGGAGCGCGTCGGCGTCCGCGGTGCGCTGATGTCGGCGCAGGATGGTGCCCAGGCTGCCGGCGATCAGGTCCGCGATGGTGCGCATGCCACTCCCGTGGAGTCGAAGCAGTAGAGATCAACTCACTCTATCTCTGGCAAACGACACTCGCAACCAGTACCGGCGGAGAGCTGTGGTGCGACCGCAGGGCCTGAGGTTCGGGAAATCCCAGGGTGTTATTTGATGATCCGATCACCATACTGTGCGTACCACTAGGGGGAGTGCTGTCTTGATACCCGGGCGAACGGAGTGGTGGCCGTGGTAGGACGAGAGGGGAGTGAGGCGGTCGAGCGGGTTCCGCTGGCGCGCCATGTGCGGCTTGTGGAGTGGAGGCGCCGGCTCGTCGGGTCTGGTGACCGGCCTCCGGGCGAGCGGGCCGAGCTGCTGGAGGAGCTTGGAGTTCCACCCATGGAACTCGGCCGTCTCGTGGGCAGGGGTGACGCGCTTGACGAGTTGTGGGCGATGGTCGTCTTCCTGGTCGTCGACGGAACCTACGACGAGGCGGGGATCGCGAGGTGGCTCTGTTCGCCGTCACCCGGTTTGGCCGGCCGGCGTCCCGTGGACGTCTTCGGCGAGGCGGATGCGCTGATACGCGTGCGGCATGTCGCGGAGCAGCACTTGATGATGGCGGGGAGCGCGCCTGAGGATCTGATCGACCTGCCGCCGTCGCCCGCTGGCCGCGGGCGCGCGTCGAGAGGTCCGCGCTAGGCGCGTTCGGCGGCGCGCGCGTCTGTGCAGTCGGCGCAGAGGCCGTCGACGACGAGCGCGGCGCGGGCGGGCGCGAAGCCGGCGGCGCGGGCGGCGGCGAGCACGCCGCTCAGCTCGACGGTCGCGTCGAGGTCCTGGACGGCGCCGCAGCTGCGGCAGATCACATGGTGGTGGTCGCCGGTGCGCGAGTCGAACAGGACGGCGCCGCCGGCGGAGTTGACGCGCCGCACGATCCCGAGCTGCTCGAACAGCTCGAGCGTCGCGTAGACGGTCGGCAGGGAGGTGCCGGGCAGCGTCTGCGTGACGTTGGTGAGGACCTCTTCCGCGGTCACGTGCTGGTCACGTTCGCGCAGCATCCGGTTGATCACCAGGCGCTGCGAGGTGACGCGCTGTCCGCGGGCGCGCAGGCGCTCGATCAGATCGGCGTCGATGGCCTCGGTGGCGGGCGTCACGAGGGGGATCATAGCGGGCCGTTCATGCGTGCTTGCTGTTGCAAGCGACTTGTCGTAAGGGTGCCCTTACAAGAGTGGAGGGCGTCGCGAGCGGCTGCGAGCCCGAGCGTGTGGCGCCGCGCGGGCGGCTCAGTGCCCGAGCGTGTGGCGCCGCGCGCGTTCCTCGTCCGGCTCGCGCGAGCGCCGCCGCTTCGGCGTGTGCACCGAGACGCCGCCCATCAGCCCGAAGGCGCGCACGCGCACGAGCGGCGCGCCGGGCCGCGGCACGCCGTCGACCTTCGTGTCCTTGCCGCCCATCAGCACGAAGCCGCCGACCTCGACCGCGACGCCCTCCGGGACGCAGATGTCGATCCCGCCCATCACGGCGATGGCGGTGATCGTGACCTCGCCGCCCTCCAGCTCCGCGTTGCGCAGGTCGATGTCGCAGCCGCCCATCACGGCGATGGCGCGCACCTGCCGATCGGCGCGCCAGCGGCCCTTGCGGCTCGTGCCGCCCATCACCGCGACCAGCCACGAGGTCGCCTTCAGGCGCGGGGTGGCCGGCCCGGCCGGTGCGGTCGCGGCGAGCGGCTGCGGCGTGTCGCCGCGGTCGACGTCGGCGGTCAGCTCGGTCAGCTGGTCGAGCGTCTTCGCCGACCACGCCAGCTCCAGCCGGTCGGTCAGCTCCTCGACCGTCAGGCGGCCGTCGGCGGCGCTGTCGCGCAGCAGCGTCGCGGCGCGTTCGCGGTCGGCGTCGGAGGCGCGCATCGCGGGTGAGTCCGGCATGGGCGGAGCCTAGCGCGCCCTCGCCGCGAGTTCCCCGGACGCGACGCGGCTCGCGACGCCGCCGTGGAACTCGCAATGCCCAGCTCGCTGGGCACGCGTGCTCGGCACCCATAGGATTGGATCCATGGAGATTCGCGCTGCAGTGTTGGAAGAGTTCGGGAGACCGCTCGTCGTGCAGACCGTCGAGCTGACGGAGCCCGGCCCCGAGGAGGTGCTGGTGCGCCTCGTCGCGTGCGGCGTCTGCCACACGGACATGTACACCGCCAGCGGTGCCGACCCGTCCGGCTACGCGCCGTGCGTGCTCGGCCACGAGGGCGCGGGCGTCGTCGAGCGCGTCGGCGCCGACGTGACGCTGGTGAAGCCGGGCGATCACGTCGTGACGCTGTTCTCGCCGCAGTGCGGCGAGTGCGTCCACTGCAAGAGCCCGAAGACCAACCTCTGCATGAAGATCCGCGCGCAGCAGAACGCCGGCTACCTGCCCGACGGCACGACGCGTCTCAAGCGCGGCGGCGAGGAGCTGCGCCACTTCATGGGCACGAGCACCTTCGCCGAGTACACGGTGATGCCCGAGATCGCGCTCGCGAAGATCGACCCGGAGGCGCCGCTGGAGGGCGCGGCGCTGTTCGCCTGCGGCCTCTCGACCGGTCTCGGCGCGGCGCTCAGAACGGCGAAGGTCGAGCCGGGCTCGACCGCGGTCGTCTTCGGCGCCGGCATGGTCGGCCTCGGCGCCGTCGCCGGCGCGCGGATGGCGGGCGCGGAGCGGATCGTCTGCGTCGACCTCTCGCCGGAGCGGCTGGAGCTGGCCAGGGGCCAGGGCGCGACCGACCTGATGGTCGGAGGTCCGGACACGGTCCAGCAGATCCTCGACATGACCGACGGCTTCGGCGCCGACTACACGTTCGAGGCGACCGGTCTCGTGCAGGTGATGAGACAGGCGGTCGAGGCGGCGCGGATGGGGTGGGGGCTGTGCACCGTCGCCGGCGTCGCCGGCAAGGGCGAGCACCTCGAGGTGATCCCGCGCTGGCTGATCCAGGGGCGCCGCATCGCCGGCTCCTCCTTCGGCGGGCTGAAGGGGCGCGACGACGTGCCGGCGTTGATCGACCGCTGGATGGCGGGCGAGATCGACGTCGACCCGTTCATCTCGCACAAGATCACGCTCGACGACGTCAACAAGGGCTTCGACCTGATGCACGATCAGGACGGGATCCGCAGCGTCATCGAGTTCAACTGAGCCAACCCTCGGCGCGGCCCTTGCACCTTTGGATAAGGTTTCCGGTGCAATGACGCCGACCGGTCGGTGTCCACAACGCTATGGGGCCGTGACGGCCCCGTTGGGGGACATCGAATGCGCAAGTCAGCCGTGCTCGTCGCGGCCGTGGTGCTGGTGCTGCTCGCAGCCGCCGGCTCCGCGTCCGCGACGACGATAGGGATAGTCAACAACACGCCGCTAACGACGCAGGTCGGGCAGTTGAACTTCGTCGGCGCGACCGCCGGGTTCGCCTGTCAAGTGCAGTTCAGAAAGCTGTTGACCGTCGGCCTAATACTGGTCAGACCGACCGGTCAGCTAACGAGACTCGGACGGGTCGTCGCCGGCCAGATCAACTGCCCGGCCGGCCCGGCGAACTTCCTAAACCTGCCGCCGGAGCTAGGCGGGATACCGCCGATAGGGCCGCTGCCGACGAGCTGGGACATCAGCTTCCTAGGCTCGGACCTAGTCACCGGGGAGCTCGTCTTCGGGATCCTAGACTTCCAGGTCAAGCTGCCGAACGGCTGCCTATACCGTGGCACGGTCCTAGGGCGTCTCGGTCCCGCCGGTCAGATCCTACGGTTCCTCGGCAACCAGTTCATCCCGCTCGCGGGCGGCGTCGGCTGCGACCCGCAGATCAGAGTCACGGGCAATCTCAACGACAACCCGCCGATCAACTTCTTCCTACTAGTCGGCGGCGTGTAATTCACGCGGAAACCTCGTAGTGCTCCCGCGCGCGGTCGAATCGGCCGCGCGCGGGGCGTTGCACCCCCGGTAGGCTGCCGCCGTCAACGACAGTCTGGAACGGGGAGCGACGCGACGATGAGCAGCGGAACAGCAGCAGGGCCGAGAACGAGCGGATGGGTCTCGTTCGTGATGGCCTACCTCGCCGTCGGCGGCGTCCTCAACCTCGCCTGGGGCGCCTCGGCGCTGGCGAACCGGAAGAACTTCGCCGAGGGCGAGCTGGTCTGGCTCAACCTCGACACGTGGGGCGCGATCGCCCTCCTGATGGGCCTCTTCCAGCTCGGCGGCGCGGCGCTCGTGTGGACGAGAAAGCCGGCCGCGCCGGCGATCGTCGCCTTCATCGCCTTCCTCGCGCTGATGGTCAACTTCATGTCGATCGGCGCCTACCCGCTGTGGTCGGCGGTGCTGCTCGCGCTCGACGCGCTGATCCTGTGGGCGGCGACCGTCCACAGCGACCAGTTCGACTGACGCTCAGCGGTCGACCGACGACATGTCGGGATAGCGGTCGCCGGCCGCGGCGCCGACCGGGGCGGCGGCGTCGAGGCGGGCGAGGTCCTCGGCGCTGAGCGCGATCTCGCTCGCGGCGACGTTCTCCTCCAGGTATCCGCGCCGCTTGGTGCCGGGGATCGGGGCGACGTCGTCGCCCTGCGCCAGCACCCATGCGAGCGCGAGCTGGCCGGCGGTGACGCCCTTCTCCCGCGCGATCTCGCGCACCCGCTCGACGAGCGCGACGTTGCGCTCCAGCGCCTCGCCCTGGAAGCGCGGGTTGTGCAGGCGGAAGTCGCCGGCCTCAAGGTCGTCGGCCGATCTGATCGTGCCGGTCAGGAAGCCGCGGCCGAGCGGGGAGTAGGGGACGAAGCCGATCCCCAGCTCGCGCAGCGTCGGCAGGATCTCGGCCTCCGGGTCGCGTGACCACAGCGAGTACTCGGTCTGCAGCGCGCTGATCGGATGGACGGCATGGGCGCGGCGGATCGTCTCCGGCGCCGCCTCGCTCAGGCCGAGGTATCTGACCTTGCCGGCGGCGACCAGCTCGGCCATCGCGCCGACGGTCTCCTCGATCGGCGTGTCGGGGTCGACGCGGTGCTGGTAGTAGAGGTCGACGTGGTCGACGCCGAGCCGTCTGAGCGAGCCGTCGATCGCCTCACGGACATACTCCGGCCGGCCGTTGACGCCGCGTCGGGTCGGATCGTCGGGGTCGCGCTGGATGCCGAACTTGGTCGCCAGCACGACCTCGTCGCGGCGGCCGGCGAGCGCTCTGCCGACGAGCCGCTCGTTCGTGTGCGGGCCGTACATGTCAGCGGTGTCGAAGAAGGTGACGCCGAGCTCGATCGCGCGCTGGATCGTCGCGATCCCCTCGCCCTCGTCGGCCGTGCCGTAGAACTCCGACATCCCCATGCATCCGAGCCCCTCGGCTGAGACGGTGAGGCCTTGGGTTCCGAGTCTGCGCTGTGTCAATGGCATGGGAGTCCTTTCGCGTCGGGGCGTTGCACCGAGGGTAGTAACCGCGTGAGCGTGGCCGCGACCGGGACATCCACCGAGGAGCACGAGCGGCGGGCGATCTGGCTGCTGGGCCTGCCGACCTTCGCGCTGGCGCTCTCGATCACGGTCGTCACGACCTACCTGCCGCTGGTCGCGCAGGAGTTCACCGACAGCTCGATCGTCGTCGGCGTGCTGATCGGCAGCGAAGGCCTGCTGGCGCTCGCGCTGCCGCTGATCGTCGGGACCTGGTCCGATCAGCTGAAGTCGCCGATCGGCGGGCGGCTGCCGTTCCTGCTGGCGGCGACGCCGCCGCTGGCGATCTCGCTCGCGCTGCTGGGCTTCGCGCACTCGCTCGTGATCGCGCTCGGGCTCGCCTGGCTGTTCTTCGCCGCCTACTTCGTCGCGTACGAGCCCTACCGCGCGCTCTACCCCGACCTCGTCTCCGACGCCAACGCCGGCAAGTCCCAGAGCGTGCAGGCGATCTGGCGCGGCGCGGCGACCGGGCTGGCGCTCGTCGCCGGCGGCCTGCTGTTCGACCTCGCGCCGTGGATCCCGTTCGTGACGACGGCGGTCGTGACGCTCGCGGTGATGTGGCTCTTCCTGCACGTGATGCTGAGAGACCAGCAGCGCAGATGGCACGAGCCGGAGAATCCCAAGCCGCTCGGCGCCGCGATCCGCGAGCTGCGCTCGCTGGTCGCCGGGCGCAAGGGGCTGCAGGCCTACCTCGTCGCCAACGCGCTGTGGGAGGCGTCGCTCGGCGCGCTGAAGACGTTCGTGCTCTTGTACGTGACGGTCGGGCTCGGGATCCAGGTCGGCGACGCGGCGCTGATCGTCGGTGCGGCGGCCACCTTCGTGCTCGGCGGCGCGGTCATCAGCGGGATCCTCGCCGACCGCTACGGGCAGCTGCGCGTGCTGCGCATCACGCTCGTCGTCTACGGGCTCGGGCTGCTGATCCCCGCGGTCACGACCGACACGCTCGTGCTGGTGCTGATAGCGCCGCTGGCCGCCTTCGGCGGCGGCACGCTGATGACGCTGCCCTACGCACTGCTGATGCCGCACATGCCGGCCGGCTCGCACGGAGCGCTGACCGGCTTCTACAGCCTCAGCCGCGGCGTCGGCACGATGCTCGGCCCGCTGCTGACCGGCCTGGCCGTCGAACTGCTCGCCGGCCCCTTCGACGAGACCGAGGGCTACCAGGCGATGTGGCTGGTCTGCGGCGGGACGGTGCTGGTGAGCCTGATCTTCGTGCGGCGGATGGCGCGCGCGGTCAGAGCGCTCAGCGACGACGCCACGTGACGGTCGCCAGGCCCGGGAAGCCGAGCGCCTCGGCGGTCGCGCCGGTCAGGTCCCAGGTGCGGCCCTCGACGTAGGGGCCGCGGTCGATCACCGGCACCGTGACCGCGCGGCCGCGGTAGGCGATCGTGACCGAGGTTCCGCACGGCAGCGTGCGCGAGGCGACGCCGAGCTGGTCGCGCGCGAGCACGCCGCCGCACGCCAGCTCCTCGCCGTAGTCGTCGAAGCGCGAGGCGACCGCCTGCCGCCAGCCGGCCTCGCGCGGCGTCAGCGCGTCCTGCACGAACTCCGGCGCGGCGCCGGCCGGCTCGCCGCGCGCGGCGCTCAGACCGGCCGCGAAGCCGACCCCGGCGAGGCCGGAGAGCAGGAGCGCCGCGAGCACGCGGCGCCGAAGCAGGGCGGCAGGGGACATAAGAACTGTCGATTCTGCCCTATCGGCATAGGTCGCGAACAGCCTCGCAGTGGGTACACACCATTTCGATGAGTGCGACGTCGACCGCCCCGGGCTCGGGGCCAGCGGGGGAGGGCGCGGCGCCGCCGATCGACCGCACGCGCGTGCGCGCTGTCTTCGCCGGCCTGATGCTGGCGCTGCTGCTGGCGTCGCTGGACCAGACGATCGTCGCCACCGCGCTGCCGACGATCGTCGAGGATCTCGGCGGGCTGGAGCACATCTCGTGGGTGACGACCGCCTACCTGCTCGCCTCGACCGCCTCGACGCCGCTGTACGGCAAGCTCGGCGACCTCTACGGCCGCAAGCGCGTCTTCCAGGTCGCGATCGTGATCTTCCTCGTCGGCTCGGCGCTGTGCGGCCTGAGCCAGTCGATGCTGGAGCTGATCCTCTTCCGCGCGCTGCAGGGGCTCGGCGGCGGCGGCCTGATCGTCGGCGCGCAGGCGATCATCGGCGATGTCGTCTCACCGCGCGAGCGCGGCCGCTACCAGGGCATCTTCGGCGCCGTCTTCGGCGTCTCCAGCGTCGCCGGCCCGCTGCTCGGCGGCTTCTTCGTCGAGCACCTCAGCTGGCAGTGGATCTTCTACGTCAACCTGCCGATCGGCGCGGTCGCGCTCGCCGTCATCGCCGCCGTGCTGCCGGCCAGCGCGACCCGCCGCAGCCACTCGATCGACTGGCTCGGCACCGGGTTGATGGCCTCCGGCGTCAGCTGCCTGATCCTCTTCCTCAGCCTCGGCGGCTCCTCGCAGGCGTGGGACTCGCCGCAGTCGATCGCGCTCGCCGCCGGCGGCATCGTGCTGACCGTCCTGTTCGTGCTCGCCGAGAAGCGCGCGGCCGAGCCGATCCTGCCGCTGTCGCTGTTCTCCAACCGCGTCTTCGCCGTTGCCAGCGCGATCGGCTTCGTCGTCGGCTTCGGCCTCTTCGGCGCCGTCACCTTCCTGCCGCTGTTCCTGCAGATCGTCAACGGGGCCAGCGCCACCGCCTCGGGGCTCGAGCTGGTGCCGCTGATGGTCGGCGTGCTGACGACCTCGATCGCCAGCGGGCAGGTGATCGCGCGGACCGGGCGCTACAAGCCGTTCCCGATCGCCGGCACCGCGCTCGCGGCCGGCGGCTTCGCGCTGCTGGCGACGATGGACCCGTCCACGACGACGGTCCAGCGCTCCTTCTACATGCTCGTGCTCGGCCTCGGGCTCGGCATGACGATGCAGGTGCTCGTGCTGGCGGTGCAGAACGCCGTCGACTACAGAGACCTCGGCGTCGCGACCTCGGGCGCGACGTTCTTCCGCTCGATCGGCGGCTCCTTCGGCGTCGCGATCTTCGGCGCGATCTTCAGCAACCGGCTCGCCGACGAGCTGCCCGGCGCCAGCTCCAGAGCCGACGCCTACGCGAACGCGCTCACGACCGTCTTCCTCGTCGCCGTGCCGGTCGTGCTGCTCGCCTTCGCGCTGACGTGGCTGCTGCGCGAGGTGCCGCTGCGCAGAACGGTCGAGACCTCCGGCGTCGGCGAGTCGTTCGCGATCGCCAAGCCCGACGCCTCCTACGACGAGATCGCGCGCGCCGTCAGCGTGCTGGCGCGGCGCGACACGCGCAGACGGATCTACGAACGGCTGGCCGCACGCGCCGGCGTCGACCTGCCGCCGGCGGCCGTCTGGCTGCTCGGCCGGATCGCCGAGCAGGCGCCGGTCACCGCCGAGCAGCTGGCCGCCAGGTGCGGGATCGCGCGCGACCGCCTGACCGTCCCGCTGGCAGAGCTGGAGGTCGAGCAGCTGGTCGAGGAGTGCGCGCGCGGCGCGGCGCCGATCGCGCCCGGCAGCGACGACGCAGGCTGGGCGATCGACGGCGCCGGCGTCGACTCCTTCGATGACAGCCCGCTGGTGCTGACGGCGGCCGGGAGGGCGATCTACGACCGTCTGCTGGCGGCCCGCCGCGACCGCCTCGCGGAGCTGCTCGCGGGCTGGTCGCCGGAGCAGCACGAGGAGCTGGCGGCGCTGCTGACCCGCCTCGCCGACGACCTCGCGCACGATCCCGGCGACGCGCTCCCGAAGAGCGGGGCGAGCGTGGCTACCCTCAGAGCATGAGAGCGATCTGGAACGGCACCACCCTCGCCGAGAGCGACGACACGGTCGTCGTCGAAGGCAACCACTACTTCCCTGTCGACTCGATCGTCAGCGAGCACTTCGCGCCGAGCGACAAGCACACGATCTGCCCGTGGAAGGGCACCGCCAGCTACTACGACGTCGTCGTCGGCGACGAGCGCAACGCCGGGGCGGCGTGGTTCTACCCGACGCCGAAGCAGGCCGCCGGGGAGATCAGAGACCACGTCGCGTTCTGGAGAGGCGTCGAGGTCACGCCGTAGGCCGCCTGCGAGGCCGGCAGGTCTTCCCGGCGCGTCCCCGCCGTAAAGTGACGAGGGTCACAGATAGCGATGGTCACTGGACGAATATCGCACGGCAACAATTAAGTAATAGGTCCGTCACTCGCCGGTCACGTGATGGTGATGGCGGCGTCCTAGCGTCGGCGAGCAATGAGCAATCGATTGACGCGCCGCACGCGCGGCCGGCTGGCGCTTGCCGCCGCCGCTGCCGCGTGCGCCCTCACCTCCACGTCCGCGGCGCTGCTGCCCGCCGACGCGACCGCCGCCGACGGCGACCGCTCCAGCTTCCTCTTCGGCGTGCTGCCGGACACGCAGTTCTACTCGCGATATAGCGCCGACAACCAGGGCGACCTCTTCACGAGACGGTTCGGCAGCGAGCCATTCGCGGTCCAGACGGAGTGGCTCGTCGACAGACAGGACGAACTGCAGATCCCGTTCGTCGCGCATCTCGGCGACGTCGTCGATCGCGCCAACCAGACGCAGGAGTGGGAGGTCGCCGACGCGGCGATGAGAACGCTCGAGGAGGGCGAGCTGCCCTACTCCGTCCTGGCCGGCAACCACGACGTGCTGACGAGCGAGGAGGACGACCGCAACCTCGCCGCCGAGCTCTACCTCAGATACTTCCCGACCTCGCGCGCGCAGGGGCAGGCGAGCTTCGGCGGCCGCGACTCGACCGGCTTCCACGAGTGGCACACCTTCAGCGCCGAGGGCCGCGAGTTCCTCGTCCTGGCGCTCGGCTGGAACCCCTCCGACAGAGCGATCGCGTGGGCCCGCGACGTGCTCGCCGACAATCCGAGACTGCCGGCGATCCTCACCACCCACGACATCCTCAACATCGCCTCCGACGGCGTCACGCCGGTCGAGACCGGCGCCGGCATGCGCCTCTGGGATGACCTGATCAGAGACAACGATCAGATCTTCCTGACGCTCAACGGTCACAACCACGGGTCGGCGCACCTGCGCAAGACGAACGACTTCGGTCACAGCGTCGACCAGATCGTGTGGGACTACCAGATGGCCTACCAGGGCGGCAACGCCTACCTCGGCCTGATGGAGTTCGACTTCACGAACAGAAGAATCGACACGGCCGTCGTCTCGCCGTGGATCCGCCTGAAGCCGACCGACACGATCATCCCGGAGTTCGACCAGGCGGTGAAGACCGGTCCGAACGAGAACCTCAGCCTGCCGCTCGACTGGAACGACCGCTTCGAGCGCTTCGCCGACGAGCAGGTGCCGGAGGCTGCCGACCACGCCTCGCTGATCGACGCCGCCAGAAGAGCGGTGCTCGACGGGTACGACGAGCCCGACACGACGCTGCCGAGAACGCCGCACGACGCGAGCGACTACCCGAGAGCCGACGGGACGCTCGCGCACTGGCGCTTCGACGCCGCCGCGACCGGCCCGGTGGCCTTCGGCGCGGTCGCCGCGAGAGACCTCGCCGCCGGCGCCGACATGCGCCGCGGCCCGCAGGACGACGAGAACGTCGAAGACGTCGAGCTTGGCGACCTCGCGATCTCGACCGACCATCACGCGCTCTCGGCCAACCCGGCGAGCGCCTGCTTCATCAACGGCGGCAGACGCATCAGCTACATGAACACGGCGCTGGGCGCCGCGGTCAACGGCGTCAACTTCGTCGGCACCGGCTACACGATCGAGACGTTCGTGAAGCTGGACAGAGACTGGAGCGCGACGACCAACGCCTGGATGGGCGGCCTCACCCGCGAGGGCAGCCGCAGAGACGTCCCCGGCATGACGAACCCCGGCTGGAGCTGGGACGAGCCGCTCTTCACGATGGCGATCTCGAATCTCCGCGAGGTCCAGTGGAACGCCTCCAGCGCCTCACCGCCGGAGGACCGCGCTGCCTGGTCGGGCGAGATCATGGCCGGCAGATGGATGCACATCGCGGTCGTCAACGACCCGATCAGCGCGACGACGACGCTCAACATCGACGGCGCGCCGGTGCTGCGCAACTCGATCAACACGATCGGCCTCGCCAGCGGCAGCCTGCCGTGGCGGATCGGCTCCAGCATGGGCACCAGAAGAACCGCCAACGGCTGGTTCGGCTGCATCGGCGAGACGCGCATCGTCGACCACCCGCTGCCGCGCGACCAGTGGCTGACGGCGCGCACCTACGTCGCGCCCGAGCCCGAGCCGGAGCCCAACCCGAATCCGAACCCCAATCCGAATCCGAATCCGGATCCGACGCCGAACCCGCCGCTGGTCCCGACGCCGGCCCCGGTCGTCCCGGCCCCGCAGCCGCAGCGGCCGGGCGCGGGCGCGCCTGAGGCCGGCGGCCCGGAGCGTCCGGCGGCCGCTCGCGTGCGTTCGATCGCGGTGCGCGGCGGCTCGCTGCGCGTCCGCCTGAGCGGCGCGGGCAGCGTGCGCGTGGTGCTGCGCGCCAGAGTCGGCGGCCGCTGGGCCAGACGGCCCGTGCGCACGCTGACGGCGCGGGTCGGCAGAGCCGGCACGGTCACGGTGAGGCTGCCGCGCTCGCTGCGCGCCGGTCGCTACCGCGTCGAGGTCACCGCGACCTCGCAGGGCGGCACGACCAGACGCTCCGCCGTCGTGCGCGTCGCCAGAGCGGCCCGCAGCCGCTGACGGACGCCGGCGCCGCGTGGCCTTGCCGCGCGGCGCCGCCGAACCTGGCTAGGCGCGCTCCTCCATTCTCCAGGGCGAGCCGTAGTCGTTCAGGAGGTCGAGGAAGGGGACCGGGTCGAGCGCCTCGGGGCCGAGCACGCCGGCGCCGCTCCAGGTGCCGGCGGCGATCAGCTCCAGCGCGATCACCGGGTTGATCGCTGTCTGCCAGACGACCGCCTGGCTGCCGTACTCGCGCATCGTCGTCTCGTTGTCGGCGACGTGGTAGAGGTAGGTCCTGCGCGGTCTGCCGTCCTTGCCGGTGCCGGTCACGTAGGTGCCGGCGCAGGTGCGGCCGCGCATCTTGTCGCCGAGCGTCGCGGGGTTCGGCAGCGCCGCCGCGACGACGTCGCGCGGTGAGACCTGCACGCCGCGCACGGTCACCGGGTCGGTGCTGTCGAGGCCGAGCTTGTGCAGCGTCTTGAGCACGTCGATGAACTCCTGCCCGAGGCCGTACTTGAACGTCACGCGCTTGCAGTCGACCCAGCGCGGCACGAGCGCGACCTCCTCGTGCTCGACGTTGACGCACTCGATCGCGCCGATCCCCTCGGGGAACTCGAAGACCTCCGGCTCTGAGAACGGCGCGGTCGTGAACCAGCCGCGCTCGCGCTCCCAGATCAGCGGCGGGTTGAGGCACTCCTCGATCGTCGTCCAGATCGAGAAGGTCGGCGCGAACTCGTAGCCCTCGACCTCGAGGTCGGCGCCGTCGCGGATCCCGACCTCGTCGATCGCGGAGAAGAGATGGTCCTGCGCGTATCTGGCGAAGACGTCGGAGAGTCCCGGCTCGACGCCGATGCCGCAGAGCGCCAGCTGGCCCTTCTCCTCCCACGCCTGCGACGCCTCGAACTGGACGTCGCCGAGCATCACGCCCGTCCGCTCGAACGGCTGCTCCGGATGGCGCTGGGAGAGCGTCATCGCCATGTCGAGGTAGGTCGGCCCGGCCTCCTGCGCGGCGAAGAAGATCGGCTCGTTGAAGCGCGGGTCGCAGGCGTTGAGGACCGCGTCGGCTCTGCTCTCGCGCATCAGCGCGACGAGCGCCGCCTGGTCGGAGGCGTCGACCTGCGCGGCGCTGAAGCGATCGGGCTCGCCGAGCCGCTCGACGACCGCCTGCGCGCGCTCACGGTCGACGTCGGCGAGGACCATGTGGGAGAAGAAGGCGCGCCGCTGGGCGATTGCGGCCGCTGCGGCGCCGACGCCGCCGGTCCCGACGATGAGGATTCGCATTTGGTCTGACCATACCCACGAAAGCGCCGCATTTGGAGGAACTTCGTCCAGTTGGAACAGTCAGGCGGGCGGCTGTTGTCCGTCGGGAGCTACCGCGCGAGGGCTTTCCACCACAAGATCTCCGCAATGGAGCGGGTCTCCTCGATCAGCGCGGCGCTGCTGCAGCTGGAGTCCCAGGCCGGCCAGATGCACGTCGGCTGGGTCGCCCGTGTCGACGCCGGCGCCGGCGGCGCGCCGCTCGACGTCGGCGCGCTGCGCGAGCGGGTCGCGCAGCGGCTGGAGCAGGCACCGCGCTTCCGCCACGTCGTCGCGCCCGTCGACGAGCACAGCGGGCAGCTGGTCTGGCGCGACGATCCGAGCTTCGCCGTCGAGCGCCACGTCGAGGTCTGCGACGAGGCCGTCGGCGGCGAGGACGAGCTGCGCGCGCTCGTCGACGGCTTCCTCTCGCAGCGGTTCGCCCGCGAGCGCCCGCTGTGGCGCGTGCTGGTCGTGCCGCGTACGCGCGCCGGCGGCGCCGCGATCGTCGGCGCGGCTCACCGCGCGCTCTGCGCCGGGGAGTCGACGAGCACCCTGCGCGACCTCGTCTTCGACCGCGCGGGAGCGGGGGCGGGCGGCCGCGGTGCGAGGTCCGCGCGCGGCGTGGGCGGCGCCGACGACGCGGGTGACGACGCGCTCGCGCTCGGCGAGTTCCGCACCGCCCACCGGCTCGGCGCGCTCGCCGCCGCGCGCCGCGACCACGGCCGCATCGGCGCGACGATGCGGCGCGCCGCCTACGCCCGCACCGAGGGGCTGTTGGCGCCCGCCCCGCCGTCGTACCTCAACGCCGGCGCCCTCGCCAGCGGCGGCGCGCGCACGCTCGTGACCGCGCGGCTGGAGCTGGGGCGGCTGCAGCGGATCGCCGAGTGCGGCGGCACCGAGCTGCACGACGTCGTGCTCGCGATCGCCGCGGGGGCGCTGCGGCGCGTCGCGCTCGCCGCCGGCCAGCAGCCGGCCGACCTGCGCGCGCTCGTGCCGATCGACCTCGGCGAGCACACGCTGCTGGGCGAGGAGCCGTGCGCGGTCGTCGAGCTGCCCGTCTCCGAACGCAACCCGGCCGCCCGCCTGCGCGCGATCCACGCGACGATGGGGACGGCGCGGCGGCCGCGCCGCGGTGGAGAAGGCTCCGGCCCCGCGGGCGCGGGCGGCGCGGCCGGCACGGGCGGCGCGGGCAG